>NZ_JFYC01000004.1:0-268454 GCF_000588535.1 Acinetobacter sp. 742879
CTGAACTGCACCCCATAAGTTAGACTTTTAAAACTTATGAGGTGTGCTCTATGCCAATTCCGAAGCATTCAAAAGAGTTAAAATTAAAAGTCATTCAAGCTTATTTAGAGGGAAGTAAAGGATATAAAATCCTTTCACAAGAATTTAATGTAGATCTCCAAACCATCCGCTTATGGATTGAAAACTATAAGGCACAAGGTGAAGATGGCCTGAATGTTAAAACTAAAAAAACCTACTACTCTTCCGAATTTAAAATCAAGGCTGTACAAATGCTTCTTGATAAGATACCGGTAAGAGAAGTTAGAAGACGGTTAAATCTGAGCGGGACGTCAATTTTAAGAAGGTGGCTAGCTCAGTATCATAAAGAAGGGATTGCTGGGTTTAATACCACGAGGATTTATACCAATATGCTTAAACAAGATAAAACTAAAATAACCAAGTCTGTAAAAGATGACAAAGATAAATCTCAGCAGGAGCTCATTGATGAAGTGACCGCTTTACGAGCAGAGGTTGCCTTTTTAAAAAAGCTAAAAGCCTTAAAACTGAAGCAACGTACCTAAATTCAATTTCTACTGCAGACAGTGTTCAAGTTATTTCAGAATTAAGGCAAATTTATCCATTAAAGCTCTTACTCAGTATTGCCAAGATCGCTCGTAGTACTTATTTCTATCACATGAAAGCTGTACGCTCTAAGGATAAATATACTGAGTTAAAACAGCAGATCAAGTCCATATATCACAAGCATAAGGGATGCTATGGCTATCGTAGAATTACTCTTGCTCTGAAAAGTACAGGAATAATAATCAACCATAAATGTGTATATCGTCTTATGAAAACTATGGGACTTAAATCACGTATCAGAGCACTAAAATATCGCTCATATAAAAGTGGTTGTGTCGGGATGGTGGCCGATAACATTATGCAACGGCAATTTAAAGCGAACCGTCCCAACCAGAAATGGGCAACTGATGTGACGGAATTTAATGTTAACGGTGAAAAACTTTATCTATCACCAATTATAGATTTATTTAATGGGGAAATTATTACATTCCGGATCCAACGTAAACTCAATTATGAGTTAGTGAAAGATATGCTCATTCATGCTTTAGCTAAACTTAAGCGACATGAGAAACAAATTCTCCATTCAGATCAAGGATGGCAATATCAAATGGCTCATTATCAACAGCAATTAAAGCAACATGGTTTAATTCAAAGTATGTCTCGTAAAGGAAATTGCTTAGATAATGCTGTAATAGAAAGCTTCTTTGGAATATTAAAATCGGAGTGCTTTCATGGTGAAAAATTTCAATCAACTGATGAGTTAGAGAAAACTATACGAGAGTACATTCATTATTATAATCATGAGAGAATCAAGGTGAAGCTACAAGGTTTATCCCCTGTACAATATAGAAACCAGTTTTTAAAAACTGCTTAACTAACTGTCCAACTTTATGGGGTCAGATCATTCCACCGTAGAGGGGGCACGAGGGTTCGTCACTAAAAGAATTAACTTTTAATGCTTTTTCGGAACGGTCTGCGACAACCGACTGGCAATGTGGCCAGCAGGCAAAGGATAGTGCCCTGCTCTTTAGCAGTCAAGCACACAAAATGACATTTGTTTTAAATTAGATCATTAAAAAGTAAGGATAAATAATGAGATAGTTATTGTTAAATGAGGGTTTATAAAGGTGGGGGATTTGGCGGCTATAACTTTATAGGCTGTAACCTTTTAAAAAGTTTAAAGGTTACACCACCCAATTAAGTTATAAATAGAAAATAGATTTAATCTATTTTCATAAAATATAAATCAGTGCCTTTTGCAATTGCCTGCTCTTGAAAAGGTACTATCACAATACAATTAGCTTTAACAAATGGCTCTATTCGATATGACTGTTGTTGCTCAATAATTTCTAATACATATTCCCCATTCTCTTGAGCCTTATAATGACCCCACAACAACTTTCTATTTGTCACATCAGGAACAATCTCTATGTCAGTTTTACCTTTAAAGTAAGCATGATCAAAAAAGTTTGAGATGTGCTTATTCAAAATATATTTCACAAAAGCATGCATCAGAATCGTAATATCTTGGATGTCACCCGGTAAATTAATGATAGTCGCTTTGTCTTCTGTAACGACTACACGCATACCTTTATGATTACCGCTTTCATCATATATCTGCACAGTCTCACGGCTAGGTGGAGTCCTATCTTGGCCTTTAAGAATTTTAATTTCATTAGCTGGTATACAACGTGTATTCAAGGCCGATGACATGCTGCTTTGATCAAAGATTGGAAGTTTTTCAAGCTGGAATAAAGAAGAACGATTATTTTGATATGTGCAGCAAAGAATGAAATCAAAGTTTGAGGTTTGTTCTTCAAAGAACTTTATATAATCGTCCCTGCTCGTCGTTAATGAGTCATCTAAAGCTGGGTCATTATCTTTTTTAAGATTATTAAATGCCGCATCAAAACGTTCAGGTTTGAGTGATTTGATTTCTACTTGCTCATAGCCCCATGTTTTCAAGACATCTTTAACATAAAGACTTTCCTCACTCATTTCTTCTTGATCAAAAGAATGCATACTTACAATGAGAATTCTGGGATTTTTATATATAGATAATTCTTTGATTCCCGCTCGTCTTAAAACAATTAATTTTTCAGGAGTCAGTTTCTCATCTTTTTTTAGAATCACATCGCCTTGTTTAAATATACTGCCCTTTGGGATAACACCATGCATGGCAGGAATAAAACCATTAATCTTTTTAGCATCGGTATCAGAAAGATCTAATCTTTCATCTTGTTCAGCAATCACTGAGTCTAGAGACTCTGGTAATTTTGTATAGGCAGGAATTTCTAACAAACTTGGAGCTTTTAGATCTAATTTATAAGGATTAATAGATCTATAAAGCTGTTGTCCCCAATAATACCAATGAGTAATTAATAAAGGGCTATCTTTACTTGCAGATTGAGTTGTTTCTGAGTTAAGAGCCCAACCCGCATATTCAGATAAATTATGCAGAGGATAATCCTGTGAAGCATATACATCACTTGCGTTAACTTGATTTATTGCTTTATCCAGCTCTACAGTTTCTTTTAAATCACCTTTAGGCAAATTTATATTGATAGGATAAAAAATGTCCGTTAAATGATTTGGTAAGTTATCTGGTATTGGAAGTTTTTTTTGCATAAATATAGATCCTAGAAGTACCTCAAATAGGAGGTACTTCGCTAATTTTAATTATTAATAAAGAATTTATCGTTATCTAAAACATTCGGTATTAAAAAAGCTCCAAACTGCTTCAGCCTTTTAGGAAATGAAATTGCTCTTTTAGGCGAATATAGAAACTGAAATTAATTTATAAAAACAATAAAAAAGCCCTAAACCATTATAATTTAGGGCTTTTTAAGTCATATAAAGCTATTCGAGTTTATATGACTTTAAATCTTGGTAGGTATATCCAGACTCGAACTGGAGACCTCTACGATGTCAAGGACAAGCATATATATTTATTTTCAAATACTTAAAATACTATTGACGCATTTCTGTCGCAGATCATAAATTAATAAAAGGCCAAACTCATCAAAATTATTCAGGATTAATTCATTCAACCGTTTAATTTCCGACCAAATGCACTCATTCTTGCGACCTTAATTGTCGTGTCCCTGATTTCCAAAGATTTTTATAATTTGAATTTTTTAAGCCTCATCTCTACCATAAACTTGAATTTGTAACGAAATCAATTTTTATGAAACCGCGTATTTTTTGCTTGGTTGACGTGAACAACTGCTACGCCAGTATAGAACGTTTCTTCAACCCTCAATTAATTAACAAACCTGTTATTGTGCTTTCCAATAATGATGGTTGCGCTGTTGCACGTTCAGCTGAAGCGAAAGCGATTGGTATCAAAATGGGTGATCCACTATTTAAAATTATTGATTTAGTAAAACGACATAATGTAGCTGTACTCTCCAGCAATTACCCTGTTTACGCTGAAATGAGCCGTAGATTTCACGCAATATTAAAACAGTTTGTAGCTCCTCATGAGCATGAGACGTACAGCATTGATGAAGCTTTTCTGGAGCTGACAGCATACAGACAGAACTATGATTTAGATGCCTACGCCCGCCTCATGAAAAATCGCATATGGCAATGGATCGGTCTACCAGTATGCGTTGGAATAGGCAGAAGCAAGACTGAAGCCAAGATGGCAAATCATCTTGCTAAAACCTACATGACATTTGATGGGGTGTGTAACCTAACCACCTTTGAAGCCAATATTAGAGATTTACTTTACAAACAAACTCACGTATCAGAAGTATGGGGAGTCGGTAGACAACATTCTAAGAAACTAGAGGCGATGGGGATTAGCAAGGTCTATGATTTAATGATGGCTAACCCTTACCATATGGAATCATTATTTAGCGTTGTTATGAAGCGTACAGTGCTGGAGCTTAACGGTATTGCATGCATCGAAATTGAAGACACCCCACCCTCTCGCAAACAAATCATTTCATCACGTGCATTTAAGCAAAAAATAACTGAAAAGGACGATTTAAAAGAAGCCATTGCGCGAAGGACTCAAGAAGCATTTACGCGAATAAGAAAGGATCAGGCTCTATGCGGCTGCATCATCGGCTTTGCTCACTCAAGCCCGTTTGATGTGAATAAGCCATTCTATAAAAAAGAAATTTCTCAACCCTTTGCTGTACCAACAGATGACGTTAGAAAGCTTGTAAAAGCGACCACTAGAATGATTGATTACATTTTTAAAACTGGCGTGGACTTCAAAAAATGCGGGGTTGTTTTGACTGCACTGGAGAGCAAGCACACTTATACTTATGACTTACTAACGGATTATAGTGACCTAGAAAAAACAGAGAATTTGATGTGTGCTATTGAAGGGATACAAGAGAAGTTCGGAAAATTTAAATTAGGTTTTGGCGGGAGCATGTATCAAAATCGGTCTTGGTCGATGTCTCAAAATCTTAAATCTAATAATTATTTTACGTTTGAAGGCATGTTGACTATAGATAATTAACAAAGATAGTGTTTAGATCAATAAAAAGTAAATATTATGCTAAACAGCACCCATACCATTCTTTTATAGATCGAATTTGGAACAAATAAGATATGTTTTTAGTCAAAAGTTGCACAAGAAAGTATAATGTTTGCAATTCCAAAACTCTCAAAATTGGCACACTACATGAGTATAGAGAAACTGAAAGTGAACAAATTGCTGATAAAGAGGAAGGTTTTTTCAATATTTTTTTTGATATCAGGGACAAATACATAGAAATTGATTTATTCAATCATTTAAATAATTCCCATAATAGTTATCTAAGAGCACATGTTGAAAATTTGGAAATAAAGCATTCATATGGTAAATACATAAAAATTGATTATCGAGCAACATATAACTGGATCAATAATAATCGATTTATTTTTTGTATATCAAAACTTAATAATCATGAAGATTCAAAAACTATTTTCCCAGACTACGATGATTATTGGTATGTAAGTTACTTCAAAAGAGCGCGCTTTGTAGAAGCAATTGAAAATGCTTTAATTGATGAGATTATTAAAATGTTAAAAAGTGGTGATCAAATATTTCAAAAGCATATTGAAGATCCCAAAAAATTAACTGTAAAAAGTCATTTTCAAGATATCCTTTACAGTGATAGAGATTTATATTTAGATAACCATAATATAGATGCCATGCAAAGTGACTTAATAGACATATTCAAAAATATCAAATATTTAAAACCAGAAAGATACAACAAAGAATATGAATTTAGGATAGTTTTTGACTTTTACGAAAACGGAATTTTATTACATCCAATTATTAAGAGTATTATAATTCCTGACAATATTTCACACCTAATAAAACAATCAGATTTTGGAGAGTAAAATTATAAAAGCCCTCACCTGAGGGCTTTTCCTATTTCTATCCATGCATCTACTTTAGCTGAACATTCATTCCCTTTAGCTAATGTATCAATAATCCATGGAGTGATAACTTTACCCGTCCCATCTTCAAGCTTATTAAATCGCTCGCATGGTTGCATTAAATTAGCTGGTACGTTTGGCTTCAATAAGACTGTTGATCTGGTACACCCCGTCAGAATCAATACAACGATTGAGATAAACAGGACGCTCAATGATCTTTTGCACTTCACGTTCAACATACTCGACTTTTGTGCGTTGTTCTGACTTAAGCTGTTCATACTCTGCGCTCACTTGATTGAATTCGTCTTGTGCTTCAGCAAGCGCTTTTACTTGCTTTCGCTCAATATCTTGTATTTGTGACTGACATTGCTGTTCAGCTTGTTTCAAAAGGCCTGCATAGCGATTTGTGATAGCTGTCTGTATAACAACCACAACCACTAAAATAATGATTGCGGTCCAACGCTTATTTAAGAGAATCCAAGTCATGAGTTTTCACCTACGCACTTTTGATGACGCTCAAGCTGTCTAGTCCACACGCCATAACAATTATTTTTACGAATGCTGCAATCCCGCTTAGCGACGTATTTCCACTTCAGCAATGCATCACATGCCTGTCGGGGCTTATTCGCTAAAAGTAGCCTTCGCATAGATGAGCCAGTCCAAGCTGATTGCCCGTACTGATAAATAAAATCCAAATAGACTTCATATTCAATTTGAGTAAGCTTCACGTTAGGCAAAGATTTCTTTAAAAATGCTTCATCCTTACTTACGTGATTACGCAGCCATTTATCAGCGGTATCTCGGCTAATCGGTGGATCGTTCATTTTTACTTTTTGGCCGTTCGGTTTAACGGTTGTGCCATGACCCTGTGTAGGAACATCACCAGCAACAGGAATAACGGGTTTTGCTGTATAACCTTCTTTATTTTTTAAAGGCACAAAAAAAGCAGCCGAAGCTGCTATAAGTACCACCGCAATTTTAGTCTTGTTTGACATTACACTCACCTTTTTCTAAGCTTTCTAAATATGCTTTAAGGGCAATTTCATCACGCTTATTTTTCTTTTTAGCGTAGTACCAGTTCATTAAGAAACCAGCCAAACCGATAATGATACTTACCCAAAAAGCTAGATCAATTGAGCCGATCCACGCTGAAGCTGCTCCTACCACACTACCCCCGTATGTTGCAGCTTTACTTGTCGCCAAAGCTGTTGACGTGTCTATAATTTGCTGATTATCTGCCATGACCCATTTCTCCAGAATTTAGGCAATAAAAAAGCACCCAGATTGGGTGCTTCATTTCAAGAAAATTTCTAATCTTTATTTAGAAACTCAATTTTTAGTGAACTTTTCAATAACCATGTAGCAAGAAAAAGTAAGAAAGCAATAAATATAAAAACCTTATCCCCCGAAACTATGCCACCGATAAGCGCTAAAATAGTTAGAATAAAGAATGTCACAACTATAAGTACTTTCATCAACTAGCTTACCTGTTCTATCTTCTTCACTTCAAAGGTAGTAGATTTTTTACCAATCTTGATAAATGGTTTTTCATAAACTCGGTATGAAATATTTGCAGCAATGATTGTTGCGACTGAAGTAACAATAATGCAAAGTACTGGTTGATGAACTACCTTGTTAACAAACATGTAAACGACTGGATGTAATAAGTAGACACCATATGTAGCTTCACCCAAGTTTGCAAAAGGTTTAGAAAACCAATTTGGCAATTCTATCTCAAGCTTATAGAAGCCTAATGTCAAAGCTATTGAAGCCAACGCAAAAACAACCCGGTTTACCCCAGTAGTGATGTTAATCTGATCACCAGCAACTGGATACAAGCACAAAATAGCAAGAGAGATTAAAACCAAAACACTAGCAATGTTTTTCATGCTTATTTCATGAAAGTTGTAATACAAAGCCAAACCACAAGCGTATAGGAAAAAATTGTTAAAAGGATTAATGTATGTTTGCCATTGTTCTGACAGAGGCTTGCTAGAATCTAACGCATAAAAAGCAAAATAAATCCCTACAGCAACCAAACCCAAAACAGCCAAATTCCCTAACTGTTTATGCTTAGCATAAAGCATAATAAGCAATGGAGTGAATGCATAATAGAATGTTTCATTACCAATGCTCCAAGCTCCAATGTTTATATATTCTGCTGGCGCAACAAAACCAAATAATAATGTTGCGTTTAAGAAGATTTTATATAAATCAATTTGCCCATGTAATATAAAGCTTATGCCTGATACTACGGCTATTGCTATCCATAAAAGTGGCAAGAGCCTAAATAAACGACGGACAAAGAATACAAAAGATGTGTGAAGGTCTTTAATATAATTGTTGTATACAATTCCCATACTTAGACCAGAAAGCACAAAGAATATTGAAACTCCATATACTCCAAAGTTACCTAAAACACTTCCTGACTCTGGATGAAACAACTGCCATCCTATTAAATGATAAATCATGATTGCGAAGGCCATTAACCCTCGCAACCAATCTAGGCTTTCAAATCTTTTCATAATTTCAAGGTTATAAATTTATTAGCCCAAACATAATACCGTATTCAAAAGAAGCATTGCCAGCCAATTCAAAACAATTAAATATTCATATGAGATAACGCTAATGCTCTTTCATTATTCATATCATCAAATAGAAAAAAGTGCTTGGCTGTTATCTCTGAGAATGCTCGTTTCGGCGCTCCAGCTGAGTGATAATTCACACCACCAAAATCTAAATAAGCATAAAAACTATCAAAATTTGCTGGATTCATTAGAGGATTGGTAACTAATTGGCCGTTTCTATAACCTTCTCCAGTAGTTAAAATTTCAGAAGTTCTGAAAACAAACCGATTATTAAGGTCTGTTGTCATGTTCATATCAATATTTACATAAGTAGTGCTTACAGTGCTATTTTGATTAGCAGTACCTGTTTGACGTCTCAAAGTTAAAAAAGTCCCATTTGAAGCAGTCAAAACGAAGAAAAGCGGACTAACATTATTTTGTTCGTTATGTAAAGTTATGCCTGCATGAATCATTTGGGTTGGTGTTGATGGAATTTGTGAATAAATTTGCAGCCCCACCACTGTACCCTTACCTTTAAAACCTATTTTTTTTTCAGTAGTAAATATGCCTCCATTAACTACATCATTTCGCAAATTGTTAAATTTTATACCATTAGCAGTAAGTGTCGGGTAAACACCAGTCCCATATAGCTGAGCTATTAAATCTTCACCATCAATAGCATAGGCTTTTACAACCGCATTTCCCTCAAGCTTTAATCCAAATTTAGAAGAAACCCATGTCCGAGCTGCACCATAAAGGCCATTATCAATCAAAAATTTGAAAGCAATTAATGTCGCAGCTTCATCTTGAATTACACCACCATCTGCTAAGACTCTTTGTTTGTAAATATTAAAAGCATCCTCGGCTGTTACTGATATTGATTTCCATGTACCAAAATTATAAATGGATGTTTTGTCAGATTTAAATACTAGTGACATTGTTTACAATCTCCGAAATGGTAAGAAGTTGAATGGCTAAGTCTTCATTTGTGTTCAAACCCACCCATGTTTCGTTGTGCTCCATGAGTAACAAGTAAATTCCATCTACCCATTTTATCAATTGGGTATAACCCACATATTTGGTATCCAAGAAAGGCGCATAATGGATAGGGAATGTATTGCAATCATCGTAAGAAAGTGAAAGCCTAAACTTTATTCTCTTATTTGTTGGATCTATATCATGACTTACAATATGCAAACCCAAGGCAGAGTCATAAAATAGAAAGGATTGGTTTGTAACGCTTGCTACTTTGTTCGTATGAATAATTTTCCATGTTTCACCCGAATCTGTACTTTTTGCAAATGCAGCAAACATAGGATTACTTGATTTGGGGCGAATACTCATAATCAAATTATCTTTACTATCAAAAGTAATTGAAGGCTCTTGCCCCCAATTTGATTGAATTATCCATACGTTTGAGTAAGCCCAAGAAATACCATTGTTATCAGAGTAGATACATCCCGCATGACCTGTAGCAGAATATAATGCAACAATTAAACGACCTGTTTTTAATTTTAAAACTTCACATGTTGTACCTAGTGCTTTTAAAGCTGAAGTCGGAGGATTGTTAATGTATGAAAGCTCTAAAGGTTCTGTCCAAGTAACACCCTCATCAGATGAGTATCTAACATATCTAATGTAATTCACCTTATTTGTTGATGTTTCTTCTACATAACCAATAGATTTTTCATAAACCATAATTAAGCGATTATCATTTGTTCGCCCTAGGTGAGGATGTTTAACAATCCCCGCATCTGAATCTGGGTATATAAATAATTTTCGATCTCGAACTGTAATATTGAAATTACTATCAATATCAGCAAAGCCACACCAAAACGCTGACCCTGAACCATCTCCATCGTATTCTGCTTTAGTTTGCCGATGCCAAACCATAAATAAGCCAGTCGAAATTTTGATGGCTGCTATCATTCGATTCCTTAAGCCATCAGATTCGTTACGAGTAATAATAGATGTAAATTCTGACCGAGGCGGATACTTGTTTTTTAGAGAATCTTGGTAAACTTTCCCAGCAACTCTGTCAAAGTTTGGAGTTTGAAAAACATCTAAAAGACTTTTATTACCAAGATAAATATTATTAGGAAGATGGAGGTTTGAGAACTCATCGAAATATCCAAATACATTACCCTCAGAATCTTCAAATGCATATGGAATCACACCATTACGGTTAAAGACTTTAACCTTTAAATCATTAAGATTATCTTGAACACTCCCATCTAATCCAACTAATTTTTTACCACCTTCTTTAGTAGTATATTCATACATAAATCCGGAGCTATCCTCATGACGCTCCAAGGCATCCTCAGCATCTAATGGCATTCTCCCATCTAAAGCTTTCTGAGCATCTATTAAAGAGTTTCTACCAGTTGGCACCCAAGAAGGACTTGGAAGAGATTGAGGATCCCAGCGATATTCATTACCCGTACTATCATCACGACCAAGCTGCCAATTATAGCTTGGTGTAATTTCTTGCAACCGATCTAGTGTCGGAGCCGAAATAAAACCACCTCTGTTTTCAGCTTCACGAGAAACCATAGGCAGAGATTTATATGGCAACCCAGAACGCGGGTTCACAATCATATCTTCACCCGCACCTTGACGAATATTTTCAAGGTCAATTTTCGCACCCGCTATATCTTCAGGCTCAAGCATCTCATCCATTTTTTTCTCCAAAAAAATCCCCGCACAAGCGGGGATTCTTAAATATTTACTCAGACTAAGTTGTTCTTTATGTCATTATCATTCTGATAATAACGGGGGTCAAAATTGATAGATGTAAGGACATTCTGAAAAATGCCTTTAACATCTTTTTTAGTCACTAAAAAAAGTTGATCATTTTGGCGATCATCAGCTGTAATTGAATAAACGGTCTTGACCTCTCCTTTAGTCACCAGTGATTCATTTGGAGGGCGTGAAAGCACAAACTGAAAACTGTTTTCACCCTGAACGATTGGGATAACATCAATCATTTTATTCTTGAGCTGCAAATGAATAAAAAATTCATGATCTGTATTTAGAACACATGGTTGTGAACCTGTAATCGTAAGTCCATTCCAATCTAGGATTTCACCAGATAACACCATTTCATCAGGATCACCCAAGAAAATAGGCGTTAGCCGAGTATCATCAACACATGCAACGACATCTCCTTGATTGACTAGCTCAGCTTCCGCATACGCCTCATACTGACAAGAAACTCGTTTAAACCGCAACTTATTCCATGCTCGCCAAGCAACAATATGCGCTTGCTGTTTGTAGACAATCCCATAACCCGTTATTTTGCGTGGGTTATTAATCTGCTCGTTAGGTATTTTTAAAGTCTTTTCAATCCAACCCTCTTCACTATCAACATAAGTGAGTTCTACACCATCGTAATAGTTTTCAACTTTAAAACTATTTGTACGGGTTTCAGATTGTGGCTTTTTATTCCGATGATTAAATAAAATGCTTGGCACATTATCCGAACGTTCAAAATCGTAATAAAGCGTTATTGAACTTCTTCGGTCATGACAGCATGTTACAGCTGCAATCATCCGCATAATTTCTTCAAATGATTGGTTAGCATCATCAAGCGTATAATTAAACTCTGCCATTTTGGAAGAACCAAAATATTCAGTAAGTTCATCTACCACCCGATATAAAGCTTCTACATCAACTTCAGAAATTACCCGTCGACCTATTTTGTCTTGTAAAGCAAGTTCAATGGTAAGGTCCGCAATATTACGCGAAGGAATACGGGTTCCAGAACGTACTCCTGTTCTATAGCTATAAACCAAGCTTTCAGCGATACAGTTTAATTCACGGCTATCTAAAGCAGTGGCTGTACGTGTTGCCTGTGTTCTACTACGCAGCAAAGTACGATTGTCATACACCAGTTTTTGCAAATAATGGTATGCATATGCACTGACAAACTTTGTCTCATCAGACAAATCTGCCGAGTCACCATTATCATTTGTTCTGCGCGCACGAAACCGAACAGCTCCAGAGAACGGAAGGTCAATCCACATTGAACCGCCGACACTATCTCTATTGTTTGGCTTGCCAGTTAAAGAAATCGTTTTGGTATAAATTATGCCAGTAGGCTCACCGCCAACTACGCTTTGATACTCAACACTTATCTCTACAGTTTTTGCATCAGAACCTTGATAGATACCGTTTAAAGCCTGAAAGTTCAGCAGTAACCCTGTGGCATCTTTTGAATCAATGGTGAACCACCCAATGTAGTTCTCATTACTGCCACGAAGCTTAATTGTACCTAGACCCGTTTTCTGATCAGTTATATCTGCCAATTTATACCAATCAGGATTTACAGCACTTGGAGTTGCTAAAGCAATCTCCTTGTTATCTACATCAACACCTGTGACTACATAACTTCCATCAAGAAAAATATTCGCACTGTTTGCAGTAAAACTTGCTGAGATATTTTCGGATGCTGACTCGGTCAGACTGGAGAAATTAATATTGGTATTTGTTGGATTAGTTAAAGTAATCGTATAAATACCCCCGCTATACACAATGCTCGTCACATCATATAAGCCTGCCAAATCTAATTGACCATTAACAGGATCAGTCACTAGAAGAGACGTTACATTAATCTTTCTATACGTGTCATACCCTGTCACAGTCTGATCTGAGGCTATGGACAATGTTTTGTTTACGGGATCAATATTGGTTATGCCTGTGACATTTAAATCCGCAATTCCAAAATTTGCCCCAGAGATAATCAAAGATTCATTAACTAAAAACTTTGAGAAATTACCCGCTGTATCTGAACTCGTCGTTTTAATCAAATTAGGAAATTGAAAATAAATGTCTGAAGCTTCAATACGGGTACTATTCGGTGATAAAGCTGTTTGACCATTTACCGATGAAGTCTTTTTTGCAATCATCGGCGGCTGATCAAATGTATCCCCCCATTTAAAAATATTTTCAGTGCCTATTAATGACTGTCCAATCCCATAGACCGTTACACTTGTTCCCGAAATTTCCTGTATAGGTGTATCACCCTCCTTGAAATCAGACACTTGAACATGGTTTTCACAAATACACATCAAAGTTTCTTCAACTTCGACATCATTTTTAAAATAGCGAACCACTGGAGCAAATAAATCAGGAATAGACTTTACACGCCCAAGAATAAATGGAACCCGCTGCTTAAGACGCTGGCGATTTTCACGGTCTGATAAATTGTTATTACTGGAACCCGTGCTTGTACCTGCATTATTAAGTGGTGCTTTAGGCACTTTAACTAAAGCGGATATTCCCGCCCCAATTACTTTACCAACCACCCAGTTAACCATCGAAATTAAATCACCAGAATATAAAACTATGGTGCAGTCATCATTCGATTCCATTAGCCGAGCAATTGCCTGTTTGTCACCTGATCCAGTAGGCGTTATATTATTTTCAGGGCATGGATTACCTTTAAAGATAAGAGCTTGCGGGTACTTATTCTTGTATTGAAGGTAGGTGTATAAAATACTATCTGTTTCTAAAAAATATTTGTCGGATCCATCAAGTGCATTATTGATGATACAAATTTGGCTCATAATAACGAATCCTTTTAAAAATCTTTCCAGCTTGATGCAAAGTGATCCGCTGTACACTTTGCTCTGTTAAATGAAAAACCTTATGGCGAAAAAAAAGCCCGACATGCGAGCTTCCGTTTAAATGTGTCATCAAGACAATGCAGCCTTCGACTGGATTCTTAATCAGTTTGTTCCTGTGAACCGTCTCACGGGACGTTTTTAAAGTCTCATCAATAGAACCCGTTAAACCGATAAAGCATTGCGAATAATCCAGCCCATAAATATGCTTTGCAGCTGCTATCACGAAATGAACACAATGAAAATTAATTGGATCATATCTAAGATGAAATAACGGTCTAATATCCATCAATAAAACCCTTTCAAGCTTGGATCAGTACTTGCAACATAAAGCTCACCAGTACCCGAATCATTTAAATTAGGTGCATTAGCTTCAAAAGTTGAACCCTTGTAACTACGTGAGACATTTTCAATAAGCAATCCCTTATCAATAAAAGATGGCTCGTTATATACCCCCGTGAGATAAGCTCTATAATTCAGTACGGGCAAAATTGGCACATCATCAAGATAAACCTGATCTATTAAATCAGGGATTTGCTGGCCTAAATCTGCGACTGAAACTCTTATAGTCTGATCAAGATTGTCTTGATCACTTCCACGCTCAATAGTAAGTATGGTTGGCTTATATTCAAAAAACTGACCGTCCTCATGAGTTAAAATCAAAGGCTCACTAGAATTAACAACATAACGCAAGGCCTCAGACCAGTTCGGGTGAGTAACCTCAATTGACTCAACCAGACCAACCGATCCACTCGATTGATCCAAGAGAGAAAGCATAATTGGTGTGATCTTAGCCATTGTTAACTCCAGTCGCTGCTGGGAACCATTCATTAGGGATTTTCTCAACATCTGGAGTTAAACCTCCTTGGCGATAATTAACGATATTTCTATCATCAGTTTCACTTCGGTATACGGGTTTAACCAAGACTTCAAACGTCACCTTAATGACCACCTTATTTCGATATGATTCACTTGGAAGTGAAGATGAAATAAAGCGACACTCACATTCTTCAGAAATCCCATTATCTAATGATAATTTCCAAAGCCAGTTTTCAGGTTTACGCTGCTTGAGCCGCCAGAATGCCCAAAAGTACTGGCGCTTGCCCTTCTTATCCAAAAGCACGGTGACTTTTACACGATGATAAGCGCCAATAAAAAAGGGGACCTGTCTCGGTGGCCCCCCTTCACTTTCTTGTTCCCTAAGATTATTCCCTGGTGTAAAGCTATAGCCTTCTTTCATAGGGCAAAGCATGAATCTATCCACCTTTAACCTCCCCGATTACGGCCCACATTAAAATTATCCATTACAGCCCTAGATTCATCACTGTTTGCACGATTTAAGTTTTCCCATGATCTCGCTATACGCTCATCAACAACATCAATCGTTACCCCACCGTTTGAATCTTGACGGGCAGTAACTACGGCACTGGTATTGTTGTTAATCGTAATGTTGATTTGGGAATCAAAACGTTTTTCAGCCATGGCTCGCGTAAAGTCTTGGTTTTGACGCGGGCTTAATACACGCTCACCTTTGTTTAATAACCAAGTACCTTCCTGCGGTACATAATCAATACCATCATGGGCCATACCCGTTAAGTTAGTTGACTTAATTTGTGCAACTTGGGCCAACTGAACTGCGACCGCAGCACCCGCCATCACAGGCGCCAAATAAGGCCCCACGTAAGGAATAGCAGCTACAGATGCATAAACGTCCGAGAATGTTTTTGGTGCGTTAATGATAGCCTGAGCAATAGCAAAAGCTTTTGACATTGCAAACATTGCTTTATAACCAGCTGATTGCTCACCAAGCAAAGAACCCATTAAATCGGTCATGCCCGACAAAGTATCAGATGCCGCCTTAGTGCCAAGTGAAGCCTTATCAAGTTCATACTGCTGGTCAATCATAAACATACGTTCTTTATGAGCCTGCCATATCGCTTCCCTTTCAGCAGCAGTTTGCGCCAATGCATCTTGTGCATTTGCCAACGCCATTGATTGAGAAGTTCGGCCTTGCCGCTGCTGATCAAGTTGGTAAAATTGACCCGTACCATTCATATCAGCGTAAGTTGCATCCCATGCACCACTCGCTTGAGTTGCCTGATCTAAAAGACCTAGCTGCTCTTGAGCTTTTGAAAGTGCAATACGCTGCTGCTGCTCATCTTTTGCAAGTTGAGAATTAAGTAAAATTTGCTCACGCTCAAATGCATACCGAATTTGAATATTTTCAATTTCAGTTCGCAAGAATGCACTCGCATCACTTAATCTTTGCTGTTGCTCAAGTTTCTCCCACGCAATTTCCTGTTCTTTCTGACGATCTAAAGCCGAAGTAATTTCTGCTTTTTTAGTCTTGTTCAGTTCAACATCAGCCAAGACAAGTTGCTTTTGATTTTCATAATCGCGTTCAATCTGCTTGATACGATCAGTTTCAAAAGCAAAGTACTGGTTATACTTGTTTTGCTCATCAGCAATTAATTTTGCCGACTGAGCAGCATACAGTGCGTTTTCCTTATCAATCATTTCCTTAAGCTGGGGTGTACCACCATAAAGGATAGCTGCTTTTTCAAGGTTATCTTTATGGTCCTGTAAAAGCTTTTGAGGCTCGGTCAGATAATTGCCTTCATAATCCTTGCGAGCATCATCAAGCTTTTTCTTTGCTTCAGCAGCTTCATCAATTAACCCAAGTAGATCACCCTGTGACGGGTTTAAAATCGAGTCATCAACAGTGGATTTACCATTTACAGCAGAAAAATATTTAGCAAACTTAGGATAATAACCTTGTACCTCTTTGGCTTTTTTTGGCGACATTTGACCTTTTCCATAGCCAATATTGCCATCTATATATCTGTAAGTTCCAGTTATCCCAGCATTAATTGACATTAACGCTTTATCAAGACTACCAAACTCTTTAAGACCTAGAGCAATTGCATCAGCTACAGCCGTAGCCTGTGCCTCAATTGAATTCCCACCTTTAGATAATATGTCCTTATATTGTCTCCTAAATATGCTTGTGGTCTGAAATAACCCTGTTGCCCCTGTTGGACTAACTGCCTTTTCATTTCCACCAGATTCGCCTAAGACATATGCCGCTAAGGTTCCTGCTGGCAATCCATACAAACCTTCAATCTGGGCAAAGTTATTTGCCTTAGCAATACCTTGGACTTTTGCAATAGCTTCCAAGTCCTGCTTTCCGAACTTATAGTTTTTCCGATTGAAAGATTTCAAAGTTGCATTCACAACTTCTTGTGGAAGCCCAACCTTAAAAGCATTTTCACCATTCGCACTTACCTGAGCATCAGCAAACTGCTCCGCTTGTTCTTTAGACCACCCCCCCATACGCATTGTATTTTGGATGTATCTTTGTCTTGCCTCATCTTGATTAATTTGCGCAATATAATCTCTTTGAGATTTGGTGAGTAACTGGTATTTTGCAACAGCACTATCTAGTACTCTATTTTGATCCTCTTGAGTCTTGGTCACTTTACGGTTTGCATCTGACAAGCTATCTACTAAACTCTTTTGGTTATTCAATTTAGTGTTTGCTTTATCAGCTATGCCCGCATACTCAACCATATGTGAGTTGTATACGTCTTGAACATCACCGAGTGAACCAATCAAATCGGATAACTGTGTTGCAGTAATCCCCCCAGCTAAATATTGTTTACGCCACTCTTCAATCAATTGGGCAGATCGACTACTAACGTTAGCAACATTGGCAATACTACTTGCATAAGCAGCAACTTGATTTTCAGCTTGCTTATATTCTTCAGTAGCAGTAATTAATTTTTGTTGCTCATCGTACAAAAAGGCTTTTTGTTTAGCGACACTCAATGAATCATATTTACCAATCAAACTTTCAATTGATTCACCCTGATCATTTAAGGATTTTGTACTTTCATCAGTAGCAGATTTCATTGCATAGTATGCACCACCTGCAACAACTGCCTGAACAGCAAGCATAGCTAGACCTGCTGGGCCACCCAAGAAAGCAACCGCACCACGCAAAACCCCCATTGAAGTTGCTGTAGTAGCTGCTGCACCTTGCATACTAATTAAAGTAGCTTCCATTACACCAGCACGTATAGCTGCCATGGTAAACGTGCCAGCTAAAATAGTGCCCTGTACAACTAACTTTGTACCAATCGCAGCAGCTGCTGCTACCGCTACAGCTTTAATCGTATCGGTATTTTGTACAACCATTTGGAGAGCTGGGATAACGTCAGCAACTAGGCCATTTTTCAGACCTTCCCATTGCATTTCAAAAATCTGTAAATTCTTTTGAGCCTCAACCAAACTTCCAACCATGTCATCTGACATAACCGCGCCAGTTTCTTTAGCTCTATCACCCCACTCTTTAAATAATTTTCCGTTATTTTCTAATAGTGGAATAAGCTGGGAAGAGTCAGAAATAATCTGCTCCATATAGAATTTAATATCGTTTTTTGTAGCGCCAACTTTCTCTAATGAATTATAAAAAAGTTGTAATGCTTCAGGTCCAGATAACTTTTGAAACTGCTGAATAGTCACGCCAACTAATGGGGCGATATTCTCAAAAAAGTCCGCAAGTGGCCCACCGCCTGTTTGCTGAAAGTCACCGATACGATCTTGCATATCCTTCATTTGATCGGCGAATTTTTCAATGCTAATGCCAGCAGTTAAAGCACCTTTAGAATAATATTGAAATTGCGATACTGAAGAATTTGAAAGCTTTGCAAGTTTGTCTATTTCATTGCCCGTTCTAATTACTTCTAAAGCGAATGATGTAACACTCGCTACAGATAAACCAGCAACAACACCTTTAAGCACAGTTAAGGATTTGCCCACCAAATCAAAGCCATCGGCCATTCCCCTTGTACTATTACGCGTTTGACGCTCGGCACGTGACAAACCTTGGATATATGACCCAGTATTTGCCAGCAAGTTTAAGGTCAAAGTACCAAGATTAGTTGCCATAAAATTTCTCCAGACATAAAAAAGCCACCGTTAGGTGGCCTCTTGTTTTCGTTTTCGCTTCATTGCTTCTTCTTCAAAGGTAGTTTCAACCTCATCCTCATGAGGCATAAAATCATTCGGATCTGCATGATCTTCTGGCTTTACTTTCCCATTGTGATAGAAGGCCATTAAATTACCTATTGCCTGCTCAACTCTACGACCAACAAAAAGCGAGCCTCGTTTTGCACGATAAGCTCGCCAGATATTAACTTCCCAGTTACTTAAGTTTCGCCATGTGTCTTCGATTCGGTTTCCACCGATTCCGCAGATGACGAGTTCACACCAGAATTCGTACTCTTCGAATTCTTTTTCTGAGACTTTCCCGAAAACTTATTCACCGAGTCCGCAACTTGATACAAGGCTTCAACAAAGATTGGGTCAGAATCAAATACATCGTCTACAGACTCAAAGAACTTAGTGCCCTTTTCATCTTCACAAACCGATCCCAATAACTGAGCAGCACGTAAAAGACGGTGATTAAGGCCAATAACTTTCGAGTTTTCAATATTTTCAAAATCAAAGTCCCATTGGTAGGCTTTTGATGTTGCTTCAATATCTTCAAAGCTCAAACGCTTAATAAAGACTTGACCCGAAAGGTCCACCATTTCACCAAACTGAAGCTCAAGATTTCCCGTTGAATCCCGAAGAAAAGCAAAGTTTTCTTCAGTAACTTCAACAGCCCAATTAACTGTCCGCTCAACTGGAGCAGCGATTTTTGTTACCCCTTTTAATGATTTGAGCTTCATGCTGTAACCTTCCACTCATCAATAATTTCAGATTGGCGACGTAACGGCAAACTATGATTAAGAAGCGATTTCGCTTCAATCACTGGTTTACCTCGACGCAATTTTACTGTCGCATATGACCAAGAGCGAGTATCAGGCAGATCCACCACATTATCCGTTAGAGTTGGCGCACCTGTACCATCAGAATAACCAGCGTACAGAACAAAATTTTCAAGTGATTTTGCAAACTCAAGTACTTGTAAGTGAGTCGCATTTTTTGGGTCAGTATCAATTGCAATTGATCCGTCGCCCGGCTTACCAAGAATGAATTCACTTTGATCAACATCGGGATCATCTAAGCAACCGCTGTCATATTCATCATAGTTTTCATCCCCCCAATCGAAGGTTTTAATACAAAGTAATTTGGTCAATGTAGGAACAGTGCCATGCAATGCCCAAAATTCTGTACCTTTACCGACAATACCTTTTTTAGCCATGAGATTTGCTCCTTATAGGCAATAAAAAAGCACCCTTAAGGGTGCTAATGTTTGAATAATTTAATTAAGCTTCATGTATCCAGCTGGCATCAAAGCCGCGGAAATATTGTTTAGTTGGAGGGTCTACACCGCTAATACGTGGGTTTAATATGTAGCAATAAAGCTCTAAAGCCTTGCGTACAACAGAACGAACCTCGGAGGCACGCTCCGCATTAGTGTCATATACTTTTAACTGATACATAACATCATCATTATCTGCTGGCATGTTATCTACATAATTTAAGGATTTACCACCAAGGTCTTGCCATACGACATAGGGAACCGTTGCCCCTACGGGAGCAATATCTTCATATACCCTTGGCTCAGCACCCAAAATTGCAACAACAGCAGGCGATTGTTTTAATGTTTTATAAATAGGTAGGTAACTCATAATGTCGCCAACTCCTTATCCACTTCTTCACTAAAGACTTGGGCGAAGGTTTCAATCACGTCATCAATTTTGCTGTAAAAGGCAACACGCATAAAAGGAATTGCAGGAACATAAGCAGTCCCGAACTCAACGAAACGCCAGTGACGAGTATCACCACCACTTGTAGGCTTTAGGGTTGCAGCAAATGATGCACCGCCATCAATACCAACACGCATTTTAATTAAGTCTCTGTTGCCAACTTTTCCTGCTGCAACTTTGATGTTTTTGGAAATATTGGCACGGGTTTCAGGATCATCAATTAATTGTGCATTTTGCCGAGCAGCATCACGCACTTTATTAAATCCCTTTCGAGCTGCTTTTCTCGCAATTCGTCTTGCTGTTTTCGGATCAGCTAAATGTTTTAATTTACGTGCTGGATTTTCTTCACCACTCCAGATTGCAAATTTTTCCAATTAACCCTCCTTGAACTTTTCCACTCCACTCGAAAGCAAAAAAGTACTGTAGATGTTCCCCGTTTCAGGGTCATTCAAGGCAGGACCATCAATTGCGTATTTCACACCTTTAAAAATAACGCGCATTGAACTATCAATATCTGTTCGATGTCGTATCTTTAATCGTGCTACAACTTGCGACTGGTTCCCTTGGGCTGCAATTAAGTCACGTGCAGATAAAGGGGTAACTTTGGCCCATAAATGCAAAAAATCCTGCCAATTAGCAGGACCTTCATAACCATTTTCATTTCTTTTTGAGCCTTCATCACGTTGTATAATGACTCGGTGACAAAGCTCTCCAGCACTAATACCCGACATAATTAGTCACTCAAATATTCAGGATTATCGTCATCATCTTCATCATCAGATTGCAACATTGAGATTAACTCACTGTTCTGATCCATGATTTGTGCCATCACCTCGTTCTGAGCTTTGACTCCCTGAATTAACTCCCGAACCACTAGAATCAATTCGTTGACCAGCGAGCCATTGCAACAACAATTTCCGCTTTCGGTCTGCTCGCTGGAGGTTTTGTTTAATCCACTCACGCCTCGCCTCACATCCTGAACATGTCATTTTGTCCAAGCCTCATAAGCCAATTGAATTGCCAAAATCTTAAAAACCCCATTTTCTCGAATGAAGAGACGATCTCCATGCATAAAAATGAGGTTTTTATAATGTGGCGTTTGTTTAACCCACTCAATAAATTCATCCATAATTAAATCGCCAATGGCACATAATATGGATTAAGAAGGACCAATACAGGTTGCGGCAGGAAAAAACCATTAGTGGGCATTTCACCCTCTAAATTTCGATACTTATCGTAATAGCCGCACAACAATAAAATTGCTCGTTGCTGAGCTTTGTTTTCTGCATCGTACTTAGTCAACACATGATCTTTTACAGCCTGCTCAGCTGCATCAAGCAAGCTTTGTAAATCATCCAGATCGGCACTGCCTTCATCATATTTAAGGTGACGGATTACATCATTCACTGTCAGCGGCATTTTTACCTCCTTTGCTATTAGCAAACGGGTCTTCCTTTGAATCACGTTTAGCCAAAGCTTCCAATGAAAAGTTTTGCTGCTGCATATATGGAGTATGCCCACCAGCAACGGGCTTATAATTAAACTTGGCTCTAGCCTCGTCAGGTGAGAATATGCCCCGCTGAACACCAAGAGCATAGAAGTTCATTTGAGATGTTGAATCCATTCTCAACAATGCTTCAAGATTCAAAAATGCTTCAAAACCTGACTTTTTAAGCTCCAGACCTTCATCAAGCATATTCTCAATTGCTTCAATCAAGCTTTGAAGACAGTCCCCATAGTAAATAAGGTTCATATCTTCAACTTTCTGGCCTTGCGGAATTCCACCAACACCGATTTTAAAAGCAGGAACATTAAATACTGAGCAAACTACCTCAGCACTCATTTTATGTTGCTCAATCATTTGGGCATCTGAAGCAGGAATTGCCATAGGGACATATTTCATATCCCCGCCTAAAATTGCAGTTTTACCTACATTTCCAGAAGAGTAATTTTGGTTCCAAGCATCTCGGATTTTTTTTGCATCCTCATCAGATATTTTTCCAGCACTGGTCAAAATACCACTAGGTCGACTCATATTTGCAAAGAAACTTGATCCATATTTTTGAATGGCAATACCTTGTGATGCAGCCAAGGAGCAAGCAACAATAGGACTCAGTCCAACTAAAGGATGATAAAAACAGTTCCAACGATCATGAATAATTTCAGAAGCTGGCAAAATTAAGGACTGGCCGACTTGGGCCAATTTATCAATACTGATTTGATAAAAAACTTCCCCAGCATCACTTACCAACGGCTTAACTAAATCAGGATTTAAAACAATTAAACCAATGATTTTCCCAAAAGCATCTCGAAATTTTAAAACGTAGGTATTCCCACGAGTAATTTTTGAAATAATCCAGTATTCCAAAAACTGCTGCATGGTTTGAAATCGATTTGGCTTTTCAAGAAACTTAAAACGTTCATCTTTAGTGGAAACCCAAACAGAACCCTCTTGCTTACGCAGCTCAAGGGGTAATTTCCCAATATCTTTTGAAATTAACGAAACACAGGCAAAAACTGCATGAAATGAGAGCAAATCTTCACGCTTTAATTCCATATTTCGTTGCCAAGCACCCATGAATGACTCTTGAACAGAGGTCCACCCACCTGTACCAGACACAGGTGTCATGGACTTTCTACGGAAAACATTGCTTAGAAATCCCATTTATGCACCCTTTTTACCTGTTTTACTGGAGGATTTGACAACTTTTGGAGCTGTCTTTATAGGATTCTGCGGGGCAATCGGTACAAAACTACCGAAATCATCAACTACTGGGGTTCCATTAAGATTTAATAAAACACCTTCGGGTTGAATAATTAATCCTTGAATTGTTTTTGGAGAATTTTTACCCAATGACTCAGCTTTTACTTGTTCAAGCTCAGAACCATCAATTAATTCAGCTACACCCAACAGTAAAAGCAAATTAGCTTCATAATCTTGAACATCAACCTCTGTACCAGCTGGACCTGAACACAAATCGACAAGAAATTTGACTTTAGGCATTTCGATACCTCTTTAGGCATAAAAAAACAGCCCTATTGGGCTGTTTTGCAAAAAATTTAAGCTGTAGGGTACTTGATATAGCCAGCTGCCTGTTGTCGACGTTTTTTCCAACGAATAAAACGCTCACCACGAATTGCCATCAAGTTATTTTGATATAAGTTGATCCAGTTTGGCGCAGCTTCCGTTCCTAGATTAATTGTTGCTTCAGTACTAATTGCAAAATCCATGAAATTATCATCAGCAAGCAAGATTTCACCAGGGACAACCAAAGCAATAATATCTTCCGCTTTTTCTGAAATTTCAACAGGTAACGTCAACCAGTACTTAGTACCATTTAAGTTCATACCTTCAAAATACTTATTACCTAAAGTATCTCGCATAATACTTAAAGATGCAGCGCGAGTTTCAGACATCACCCAAGTTGCACCACTTAAAGAAATACCTGCATCAGTTAGCTGCTTAATTACCTTCATGGCATCAGCTTCATACTGAGCAGCTGTCGTACCTGAGCTATCAATTGCTGTTACACCATTGAGAAGTGATGCAGGGCTATCATCGGATTCTGCTTTATCAGGATCAAATAACTGATCATCTAGGAATTCAGCTGTTGATTTCACCAAATCGTCACGAACCAATGCATCTGCTTTAGGATTTGAGAAACGAACTAACTCCTCAGATAGCAAAACAATACCTGCTACTTTAGATTTAGATAGCGTTACATTCCCATATGTTGGATTTGTTACAGGTTTAGTCTTTGTTTCACCTACCCAACCAACTGTTGACGCACCTGTTTGTGAAGGCATTTTAATATTGAACGGTACTTGACGCATTTTTGGGGCCAAACGGTCAACAACCGTTCTGCCTCGGAGTAATTCAATAAACTCTCCAGTTAAGTTTTCATAATTAACTAAACTTGAACCAAAGTTTGCATCAGTCGTAGTACCAATCACCGCTTTTTCGCTTAATGCATTTTGAACGATCTCAGGAGCACCCCAAGCTTTTAATACATCAATTGCGGTAACTTGGCCTTTACTATTTGCTGCTACAGCAGAGGCTTTAACCATTAAAGCAAACCCAATACCTTTTTCAAGATTTGGTTTAACTTCAATTTTTTCTCCACCAGTAGTTTTTACTGCTTCAGTAGGATTTTGTCCCTCAACAGGAGTTGTATTGTTTGACCAATCTGATTGAGATTTTTGAATATCTTCTAAACGTTTTAAGTTTAGTTTTAGATTATCTATTTCAGCTTCATGGCCTTTGATAGTAGCTTCATCTTCACCCTCAGGAGTTTTCCCATCTTTAAGTGATTTTTCCATAATACCCGAGATTTTTTTCTGAGTATCCTGAATAGTTGCTTTAATCTTGTCGATATGTTGTTGCAAAGTCATACGAGTTTTACTCCAGTAGATTTAAATTTAGGCGTATCAAGCAATTTCACTCCACCAACTTTTGGCACTGGAGCTGCTGGATTCTTCAACGACGGTGGATTACACAACAGAGATTTTTCTTGTGGTGTTTGTTCTGGATTTGCCTTTTTGTTTTGGCAAAGGGACTTAATCCCTGTAATGGTTGCTTCCTGATTAGCTGGAATAGTTACAGCTGATAACTCATACCAATCCCATTTAATAAATTTGTAGCCCCATGTGCCTTGAATATCAGCCATTTCAAGGCCTCGAAAACCAATGGACAAGCCACGGACAAGACCAGTTTTAATACTGTCCCAAGCCTCCTGAAGGCGAGCTTTTAAAGTTTCAGATTCAACCTGATCAGGTTTAGTCAATTGAATTTTGACTTGAATGCCAGCATCGGTAACGTTTGCTTCTACTACCTGTCCAATTGGCTGACGTTTATCGTGCTGCCAAAGAAATGGAACTGGCAAAGTGAATTGAGCACCTTTAGGCTCTACTACATCATCAACGCGGTCTGGCGTTGGTGTTGTTGCTATCCCTTCAAGCACCCATTGCTCTTCATCAACCGCTTTGATTTCGAGCAAACTATAGGCTTGCTTCATCTTTTTAGACTCCAAAAAAAAAAGCGACCTATTAGGTCGCTCGAAAATTAGAAAAACTTATATAAAAAATACTTGATGACTTTGCACAGGCAACTCAGGATTCATCGACATCAAAGCAACCCCATTGAAGGTTGCAATCAAAGGGTCAATTTTTCCTTTGCCTGACTCTTGCTTACGAATCGTCAAGGCGTTACCTTGATAAACCCCCTTAGCATTTCCAACGCACCAGTTCATCATGCGTTGCCCCGCATGTTTAAACTTTCCTTCTGCAACTTTCCTTTCGGTTGTTTGTACGTAACCCGACAATTGATACCCTTGGGGAACACCAATTAAAAGTTCAAATGGCACTTGCTCTAAAAGACCATCTTGCAAAGACGGCATACCCAATTTATCAAGCCCAATTGCAGCTTTTTCAGGGAACTTTCCAGCATCATAAATGCGTTTGCATATTTGAGCAGCTTGGCTAACGTCGTCACCGACATTTTTAACGATGACTAAATCACCATCTCGCTCAAAGTCTTCATAAGCTGGTGCATTTTCTTTTCGACGCTCTAAAGCAATTGGATGAACCCATGCACGGTTCCAGCAGTACCATAATGACCGATCATTTTTATCCCTACCAATGATCGACATGCCAAACATGTCATCAAGTCCACCGCCATCAAAACCAACCGTACACAACTCGCTCAAATCAAGAATAGATTCTAAGAAAAGCTTGTCTTTATAAGCTGATAGCAGCCAGAAATCAGCTCCCGCCCAACTGTCAGCACGCTTATTCATGCCGATTTCGACATTCAAATATTTAGCTAAAAATAACTGAATTGAATCTGCGCCACTTTCTTTTGCCTGCTCATACTTATTCAATAAATAACGGATATGGGTAGAGCGTCCAAGATTTGGATTTGTCACATAAAAATAATCAGGGTCTAAATATTTTTCCTCATCAAGCAGTTTTTGTGGGAACTCATACAAAACAGGGAGGAATGAAGGGTTTTCAATTTCCCCATCTCGCACCTTACGGGCATAATCTAATTTCTTTTTAAATATGCCCGCTGGTGGTTTATCTGATTGAGTTGATAACCAAATTAAAAAGCCCTCAGGGAATGAAGCCATACCACCCGTTGCTTCCTCAAGCATTGACTCAGCATTAGCACGTTCGCCAAATACCCAAAGCTCATCCACTAAAATAAATGCACCTTTGGCACCAGCACTTGAACCCGTTTCCGCAGCAACTACGGTCAAGACAGCTTTAGTCGTCCGATGGGTAATTGTTCGCGTATGTTCTGCCACATGAAATAAAGCATTTAATTCGGGATCATTCCGAATCATGTTTTTCATCGGAGTAAAGGAGTTATCAGCTACCTTTTTGGTAGGTGCAATGATGATAAATTCCGCTGCTTCACGGCTATTTAAAATAATAGCTGTGAGCATAATCCCCGCAGCCATGGTCGATTTGGTGTTTTTCTTACTAATGAGTAAGAAAAATTCATTAATTAACCTTTGATTACTTTGAAAGTCATATGCACCAAAGATGGTCCCAACAAAATCAAAAACCCATTGAGCCGTAATCTCTCCAATTGTTGGTTTACCAGCTACATCAACAACGATTAATTCTTTAAAAACACGTAAAGCCATATCGGCTTCATCTGGAAATAACGGCTTACAGGCAATTAAAGATTCTTTTGCTAAAATCTTCTTTTCCCAATCTGGGCAAGCTGTACTCCAGATCGGGGACATCGAAGACATATCAACTCACTCTTTGTTGTTTACGTTGCTCATCTGCTGTTGCAAATTTACTTTTTCTAGATACTTGATCAGCTTCATTATCTCGGACTTTTTTAACGCCATCCTCGCCCACTTTCCCAAACTCATAAGGCAATGCGGCTTTTGCAGCCTCAATACGTATCTTCCTGTCAATACGTGGATTTTTGTAAATTGTTTTCAAAAACTCCAAAGAATTTGATACATTCTCCATCGCTCGGAACTCAGCCTGAATAGCTGCTTCACCCAAAGGTGTAGCGTCCAGCCCCCCGCCCCCCTGAGAATTCAAGCTCGCCAGATATGCAACTACATCGGGATCATTCTCCAATTGGCATCCTTTAGCCGCTGCCGAGCGTTCTGAATAGCCAGCCAACACTGCTGCTTCTTCTTTTTTCTTACCCTGCAATCTTGCATGGGCAAATGCTTTCTTTCTTTGAGTTAAAGCCATTTTTACCTCCATTGTGCAAAATATTGGCAAGTTATATCGAAATTTATCTATTTTCTAAAAAAGTTTATTTACTTCTTTGAAAATAGGAAAATTTTCTACAAATGAGAAAGGGGGGCGGTGTCCGCTGAGACCCAAAAAATAATTTTTGGATACCCCCCCGTCATGTAAAAAATGCACCACAAAGGTGCATTATCTTTTTGAAACTTCAAATGTTCCACGCATTTCATCTTGATTCTTCAAACGACTAACTTGACCAACTGCTTCAGACTGTAAATCGGTTTTGCCAATTGGAGATCCATTAAGAAACATTTGCAGTGACTTCAGCTCGGTCATGTTACGAACATCTAAAACCTTTTCACCTTTAGGTACCAAGAAAGTTCCCTCAATGTATTTATCTTCACTCATTTTCCTGCCGCCTTTCTTCGCATACGTTTGAGTCGGTTCTTTATATTCTTTGGCAGTTGAACAGGTCGCGCATGATCAATACCAATGGTCACAACCATTCCCTCTTCCTGATTTTCGGAAGCCGTAGCTTCCTTAAAATGTTTTAGAATTTCTTCAAGGCGGGCATATTCATCGCAATGAATTAAATGTTCATGCATCAACATGTTGAACTCCATCAATTCTATTTATTCTTTTTAAACCAACATCATTCAGCTGCTCATCAGTCATGACTTCCAATGAATAACTAGAATCGAACACAATGACTTGCTTGCCTGCTTTCTTAAAAGCTTTAGTCAGATGGTCTAACTCGTTTCGCATTTGTTCATAACTATGGAACTTACAGAAGTTAACTCTTGCTAAGACAAGTACAGCATCAGGGTTAACCAACTCAAAATCTAAACTTAGTTTGTATTCCAAGTCTTTAACCTTCTGGCTCTGCTCGTTGTATGCTTGGCCCTGCTGGATTAGCAGCTTATCTTTAGCATTAATCTTAGCTTGCTGATATAACCATGAAGTCCAAGCAATATTGACAAGTGATGCAGCTATTCTTGATTCCTCGTCACTTCCTTTGGGTACATATGAACTCATTTGATTTGAATAAGATACATATGCAAGCAAGTGCCGAACTGGAGCAAACTCTAATTCAAACTGATTGCGAATTAATTCATCTTGTTTTGCAGCTGTATTCATCGCATACCTGCCTTGCTTTCAGCTAATGATTTCTTGTCATGACATGGCTTGCACAATGACTGGAGGTTATCCAGATCATCAGTACCACCTTGAGCCGTGTTAACGATGTGGTCACATTCAAGCTCCATGGTTATGCAACCACAATGGCAGCAGGTCCAGTCATCACGCTCATGCACTTGTTGTTTAAGCTTGCGCCATGACCGACCACCACGACCCTTGCCGTAATTCTTTTCAGGTTTTGGTAAAGTCGCATGATTGCTTTTAAGCGTTGGTAAGTTTGATGAACCAAGTTTAGGTAGTCTCATTTTTAATAATCCTTTGCCCTGCCTCAACTTCATCCAGATCAGCTAGTCTTAGCTGCCCATAGACTTGAACACGTGGATGGTTTTCACCATTCCACAGCACCTTGAAACATGATCCCGTTTGAACAACAACGCCAACATCGTTAAAACCTTTGATGTCGTTGCGGTATACAACTGGATCACCCAGCAACATTACTTCTTCATCAAACATTTCAATCCTCAACCATAAACAATTCAGCCTTAGATGAAATAGGCTCTAAAACAACTAAAGGTGTC
Organism: Acinetobacter sp. 742879; assembly: GCF_000588535.1. Lineage (NCBI taxonomy): Bacteria > Pseudomonadati > Pseudomonadota > Gammaproteobacteria > Moraxellales > Moraxellaceae > Acinetobacter > Acinetobacter sp. 742879. The sequence continues at coordinate 29,796 of NZ_JFYC01000004.1, forward strand.
TCGGCCACGACACGTTCATAGCAGCTTGAGCAAAGTGTTCGCCAATTTCTTTGATCCCAAAATAAGACCCGATCTGTTTTCGGGTCTTTTATATGGGCTACTTTGTCGGCTACTGATACAAAGCCACGACGGGCACAATCACTGCAAAACTCATTCATTGAGATAAAGTCAGCAGTAGCACCGCGCCAAGTCTTTTCTTTGCTGCCCTTCTTGCTTGCACGATCCAGAACCTTTTCAGCCTTAGCTGCCATAGCCTCTTGATGTCTCCAATGTTCCTCTCGTTCTTTTCGGCCCATAAATAATCCTCAAAAAAAGAGGGCTGTATGCTTTCCGAAACATACAGCCCTTTGAAATGAGGCCGTGGCCTCCAAGGAATTAACTTTAAAACTTACAATTCTTCATTATGGTGAAATGTAGATGAAAACTGTAAAACCTGTCAAGTTCTTTTTAATAAAAAAGCAATCTTTCAGGTATCTTTTTTTAATTGATGCATTATTTTAGCTTCAGCAATTTCATATTGATTGTCAAAAAACTCCTTCTTATCATCAATATGCTTACTCATTATATTTTTAACAGTCACATGTGAGTACCCTGAAAAAACTGCACGGTTACGTGTTGAAGGCTGATAATCACCAGAGACCATGCAAAACTCAATTAATGCAGTCTTTACGACTGGCAGGCGATATTCAACTCGCAAACCCTTCTCACAAAATTCCTGATCAAATTTTGATGTTAACAACTCTGAAAATATCAAAATATTTTCTGGAGTATTTGCACCTAAGCATTTCAAACGAATTAAATTCTCCTGTAGTCGGGTCAATTGAGAATAACTAATTGCTAAAATAACATCCTGAGCCGTATACAACGGCTTAGTATTATCCACTCTAATCGCTTCATAATTAACAGTTTTTGGATTCAATAACCGTATTAAATTTTCCATTCAAATCACCACTTATAATTATCAGTGTGTACCATGTGTACAATCTGTTTATGATTTTTGGAAAAGGTAAACACTGGAAAGCCTTTATATATAAAGCTTTCACTTAAATGTGTACCATGTGTACCATTTATATAAAGTTCTCTTACGTGAGAATGCTTTTTGAGTGATGGTTTAAGAATTACTTTGAAGGTTGTTAATTCAATACAGATATTACTTTTACGTATACGCGCGCGTGCGCAAATGGTACACATGGTACACATAGGTTTAAAAGCATTGATATATAAGGCTTGCAGACGTGTACCATTGTTTTGAATGGTACACATAAAGGTACACATGGTACACATAAAGCCTTGATTTTTATATTTATAGAGGCATCGGAACATTATCACCACCATCGAACGCCTTGTCAAATTTATCTATCTGTTCACCCAGCCAGTCCTGCAATGGCACATCTTCAGGAGGCACCCCAACAATAATCACTTTAGTTTGCCCTCTTGTGCCTTTAGGCTTTCGCCAATGCTTTTGATCTGTAGTAGAAACAATTCCATATTTCTTTGCCTCACCCATAAAGCGCTTTTGGCTCACAACGTGTTCATTTGTCCGTTTAGACCACTTCTGGTATGCATCATAGAGCTGCATAGACGTACAACTCACATATGGAAAATCCGTTTCACCCTTTATCCATTGAGTGACAAACGTGTCATAACCCGCTTTGGTATATTCAATAATGTCCCTTTTGGCCTCTGTCATCGGGGGCTTTGTGTGAGCATCAAAACCTGTTAAATCGACTTGTAGCAAAGCTGTGTAAAATGCTTGAATTACTTCTTTTGAATCGAGATCACGTGCAACTCTCTCCAGTAGGTCTGGTGGTAAAGTTGATTTTGGGTACAAGACTAAAAAACGACGGTCATTTTCTTCAATCGGTAGCGGTTGAGTATGGTTGGATAAAAATACACAATTCATGTGGTTCGCTTGGCGCATTGAAGCCAAGAATTTTTGATGAATTGATAGCGTGCTACCAGTAATTAAATGCTTAATAAAACCCATCATGCCATGCTTGGTTTTGTTGTTTGATATTTCTTCAAATAGCAAATACAACACCTGTTCGGCCCAATCATTGTATTGGCTCTCTAAATCGCGCTGATCTAAAGTTTTATGATAAATAGTGTAAATTTTCTCCATGACAGCGCCAAAAAACAACGATTTACCAGCTCCATGAATATTTCCGTGCATTAAAACAGAGGTTGCCATTTTTGCCCCTTTGTTTTGTAGAGGGTACGCTAACCATCTTAACAACCATCCAAATGCAGCCTTTTCCTCACCACAAAGATGTCGTAGTAAGTCGATAAAACTTTTGGCCTTATCATATGCAGTCTTGAGTGGTAATAATTGATCTGCCGAGTCTGGATCTACTAAAGCTGTAACCTCCAGACCAGTAAAAATATTAATTTGATGCTCTTTGGTTGAATTAGTCGGATCAAAAACTAAATCAACATGACGAATCATTCGACGGTGGGGCGATTTGGCCCAAATCTCATATTGATTTGGATACGCCTCTTTAATCGCAATATTTTTAATGCGTTCTCGGTTAATGGTATCCCATGACTCCAAAGTCCCTTCAAGATGCACAAAGCGCCCAAGCAAATCGGTAGCATCACTTGCATTTTGATCATCAATTTGTTTTTTCAAGGCATCAGCATCAATCATTTTTCTTTTGGGATGGGCTTGCCAGCGATTGGCAACAGATTTACCTACCATTTTTGTGAAGGCTAAAGACTTGATGACCTTCTTTTTGTAATCATCCCAAATATCTGTTTTACCTTCCACAAGCATAAATCGACCTAGACACTTTTCCAGTGAGAATTCAGGACGTTCAAATTCAATAATTTCTCCCTTATTCTTATTAGTAGCCACATCAACACTAGGCTTTTCATTCATAGGTGGTGCAAAATCAAGCTCAAAATCATCTTTTAAATCAACAAGTTGATCATCATTTTTTGCACTATTTTGGTACATTACCCCCAAATCTTGGCTTGCCTGAGCGGGAGGGGTGCGGGGAGAAGACGGAGTAATGGCCGAAGAATTAATTTTCTCTTCAATCTGCCTCCGCACTTCACTTAACCCCACTAACACATGTAAGTCATTAAAATCGGATGGATAAGAAGATGATGCTTGCGGCTGCCCCTCATTACTGTCATGACCCATTTTGCTGTTAACTGTACTAAAGTCGGGTAAAATCCCCAGCCCGCCTGTGGCAGCCACAGCTTTATTCGCAGCTTTTAAGCCTGCATCTGGAGGATTACTGTGACTGTCATCATCTGCACAATAAACAATTTGAGCTTCTGGAAACTTAGAGCGGATTGCTATCCCTACCTTGTCCACATTACTTGACTGGAAAGAAACAATAGTTGTGTAACCTGTCGCCTCATAAATACTTGCAGCCGTCGCGTAACCCTCGGCAATACAAACGACCTGTTTAGGTTCGGCAATCTGGCCTAACATATAAAAACAGTGGTTGATTCGACCTCCATTCAAATATGGTTTAAAACCGTCAGGATGAATTGTTTGAAGGTTCCAGATTTTCCCATTTATATCAAAAAGTGGAACAATTAAATGGCCGTTCCCATTGATACGGCATCCAAAATTTTTGACCTGTTTACGTTCCAAATATGGACAATCACGGTCAAAACTACGCCATTTAGACTCACGTTCTGCGCGCTTTGCGGCAGCCTCGTTCGCCTTAATCTCCTCTTGTTCAGCCTTGATACGATCTGCTTCAGCTTTATCTTTCCAGCGTTGTTTATCAGCTTCAGTTATTTTGGAGTCACCAGATAACCCCAAAATTGCTCCAACCTCTTGAAGTACTGCCGAGTAATCCATGTTCCTAGACTTTTCAATAAGCGCAAAACCATCACCCGCGTTACATTGGTTGCAGATCCATGTACCCTTCCCTTGCTTGTCATCACATCTAAAACGGTCTTTACCCCCACAAATCGGACAAGGTCCATGTTGGTTTTTTTTCGCTGGAACTTGAATGGCAAATGCTGGGAAAATTAAATCCTTCCAACGGCCCTCGGCTGCTTCACGAACTTGGTCAAACCTTAGAGCCATAATTATTCCCCTCTAAATCCATCGGAAATTTCCTGAAGCTGAGATTTACGTGTATCAATCTCTTCTTTTCTCGCCTCCCATTCATCAAAATCAATAAATTCCTCAATCTTTGATGAAACAAGATTGTTTAAAAATTCAGGACTTAACGCATCAAGCTCCCAGCTGGAAGTACCAAATTTTTTTCGATATGCATCAAAGCGAGAATCTGAGTCTTTGGCAGGGTTTTTAGGTGGGCGTAATTCTTCAATTTGATCGTAATTTAATGCGATTCGCTCAATTGAAAGATGATGCTCTCCCCCAGTTAACAAATTAATTCGCTCCGACAAATCGCGTGTCATATCTAATCCAGACGGGTCATGATCACCTAAATGGATGATTGTGTGACTTTTCCAATGAGGCTTACGAGTAATATGTTTCTTAGCAAAATCGTACAAAACCGAACTAGACGGATAACCACGTGCTGCCAATAATGGAACGTCATATTCATTACAAGTACGTTCCAGCACACCTACTAAAGCTTCCTTTTCTACAATTACATAAACTTGATTAGCTTGGTCCTGCCACATATTCATATGAAAGCTACTTACGCACGCATCAAGAATGCTTGAGACCGAACGCCAACTTGAACGAACAATAAAATCACGAGTACGGTCTTCAATAGCATCCCAATCAATTAATCCAGCAAGTTTTGCATCATTAATCATTGCAGCTACGCGTTTATATGAGTTCAAATCGTTTGAAATAACATCACGAGCGACTAATTGGTAATACAACTGACGCACCGTTAATACATATCCCTGTCTTTGATATGATCCAATTAAATCATTCATGAAATGGATTAATTCTAAAGAGCTGCGACGAAACTCTTTCGGTATAAAACAAACCTTAGACATCTTCATTCTCCCGAAAGGCTTCAACCATTGCGTAAAGATTCACTGCAACACGAATCAGATTTAAAACATCTTTTTGAATTACTGCTGCTTCATCATTTGTAATAACTTTGTCTGCAATTGCCTGAGCAACAGACTGAGAAAGATCACCTTGCTCACGAGCAAGCATTCCGATAGATGTCATAAAATTCGCATCGACCAGCAATGTAGTTTCGGGAAGTTCAAACCAAGCGGCATTTCCATGAATAGCGCAAACACTGTCCATAATTCGCTCATCTTTGGTTTCTGAGAGAATCGCTTCAAAGTGGTGAATATTTGCTTTATGAGTTGTGGTTGTCGGATTAATAGAATTGCGAAAGGTATTGATATTAAAACCGTTATTTTCTGCAATTTGAGCCATTAAGCATTCATTACTATTTGACACAGCAGCTTTTAAAGCCTGCTCAAGTGTTAACACAGCACGTTCACGACGTTCATTAAGTGTTAGATACATGTTTAAAATTCTCCATTTCAATCATGTTTTTGAACAAGGGATTTGGGTAAGGTGTAACCCGCAAACCAAAGCAAAAGATTTTCTTTTTTTAATTTCCCATTGCTCGCCAAAGCCAATGATTCGATTAATTTTATTGTTGGCATTGAATACCTAAATCGGAGCTTTTTGATGATGTATTTATCAGTAGTGCCCACTTTCTCGGCATATTTGCGCAACTCTTCAGGACTCATTGAGTCAACAAAACTTCTAAAATCAGTTTCATTTATTGCCATTTCGAATGTCTCAGGTACTAAACATTGCTAAAAGATACCTGTGAGGTTTCATTTTGTAAATACCTGTAAGGTTGCCGCAGGTTCTTTTAAGTCCAAAAAAACAACTTACGAGGTTGTTTGAGTTGAAGTTTTTTTAGTTGAAAATATTTATATAAATTGCCAAGGATTTAAAAATGTTGAATATCTTTGAGATTAGACGCTCTAATGTCTTAAGAATTACTAAAAGAATTTCACGAAAAAATTTAGCTTCCTTAATTGGCATGGAACGTGGTTTGTTAAATCAATACCTACGTGAAAAAAAGCCAAAAAACTTTGGTCAGGAAACGACTAATAGAATTACTACCGCCTTGAATCTCCCTGAAGGCTGGTTAGATCACTTGCAAGATGACAATGTAATTAATTATCTATTCAATGATTCTGGTGAGCTTGCGTCACTAAATGTCGCAGCGAGCGAAGATGATACTCAAAACAATAAGTTAGCCCCTGTAAATATTCTTAAGGATGAGTATAGAATAATTAAAGTATCTATCGGACTATTAGTAAGAAAGGGGGAGAATCTGGAAATCACGTCGAATTTAACCGAAACATACTCTGTTCATTATCCTGAAAATTTAAAAAACCCATTGGCTTTTTTAGTCATAGGCAACGGTCAAAGAAAACCTTTTAAAAATGGATGGGTTTTAATTTGTGAGCAGAATGCAGACCCAATTGAGGGCGAAGATTGCTTATTCTTTACAAAAGACAAAAAAGTTTACGTCGGCGAAGTACTATTTAATAAAGACGGATTTGTTGAAGTAGAAGATATTTTTGGAGAGCGAGAAAGTTTAAATATTGATGAAATAACTAAAATTTCACCTATAAAAGTTTATATCGCACCTAGCCAAAAGATTAAGGGCAGCTATTAAATTGTAAAATTGCAACCTGTCAGGTATTGACAACCTGACTAGTTAAAAAGTAACCTCGCAGGTATCCAAACACCTGCGAGGTTTCTTTATGTCAAAAACAACCCCAAAAAGTACCGATTCGGTTGCTCAAATCAACACAGCTATTGAACTCATTAGCGACGCTCATACAGGCAAACAGCTTGAAGAAGCTCGTAACACAGCTACAGCATTTATTGATGCTGCATATGAAAGTGAAGACATCACTTTAAATCAAAAACATCAACTTCTTAAAAAAGTTCGTACAGCCTACCGCATCCAGTACATAGGAGCAGCACGATGAAAATATCACAAGTTGCGGTTTTCAATATTGCCCTATTTGCAGCCTTCTCAGCTTGCACCTTTCTCGGTCTGAAATACGGCACAACAACTTTAAACCCTGTAAGCGAGTCTGTGGCTTACCAAGCTCTTTTCCAAAACAACAATGAAGGAAACAAATAATGCAAATTCAACAATTAAAAGCTGCTGAAGTAGTCCGTAATAAATATGGTTTCTGGAACCATCCAGAATGGGAAAATTATTTCAAAACAAATTTTAATCAGAATGAACACCTTTCTGATGAAGAAATTACACGTGTACACGTCCACTTCAATGTAACGACTGACCGCGTTTACTTTGAATCCGATGCCCCTGAAGAATTAACCTTTCGTTATTACGAAAAAGAAGACCAAGCAGCAATTATCGAATGGAACCCTTCTAAACCAGATCATGACCGTGATTGGTTTTTAGTCTCAATTTTTGAAAATAGTAATGGTGATGTCGTTGCTTTATGGGCAAAACAATACAACACCCTCTTATCAATTGAACGTCCACTTTTTGAGAAAAATTTTGTTGAAAAAGCTGGTGATCTTAGCTTTTTAAAATGGGAAGAATGCTCGGACGGTAACGGTTCATATCAAACTGATTGGGATGCATTCGGCCATAACAATGAATCTGAAGATGATGAAGCGATCATGGCACATGCTGAACATGTCACCTCTTGCCTCATGTCATGGCTTGAATGTGCCAAGTTAAAAAATAAAGAAATTGATGCTCTCAAAGCCGAGTTAGCAAAGGCTAAGGAGACAACCTTATGAAAGAATTTTTATCAGGTTTCAGAATCCTTGCAGTATTGCTAGCTGCCTATTTTATTGTCAGTCGCTTGGAGGGCCTTTAAATGCTTATTTGCCCATTACATTCTTATTTAAAGCAAAGCCTTAATGATCAAGTTGAAGCTTGGTTGGCTCAAGGCAATGAAATCAAAAAGCTTGCCCATGGTGAAAGTGGTCATGACTGGTCTTTCAATAATCAGCCAATCAGCGCTCAATCAACTTTACGTGAAATGATGACTAAATCCATCAAAAACCACAAAGCGAAAAAGGCTGAAAAGAAAAGTAGCAAACGAGCTACCAAAGCGCAGATTAATGAATTAATCAAATGGCTAGGCCAAAGCACAGGCCGCGGCACACTCTTAACTCAAAAGCTAGATTGTGCCCCATCGTTTATTTCACAAATTAAAAACTTCACCCGCCCTTGTTCTGCCGAGAATTATAAAAAGATCAAGGAAGCAATGTTGGAAATTGAACAGGATGAAAAACAATGAATAACATTGATTTAGCTATTGAAGACTTTGTTAGCAAAACACTCAATATCGAAGGGTTAACACTCAAAGAATTTGAGAAATCAGCAATCTCAAATGGCTTTTATTTCAAACAGCAAGGCGGTGATGAAAAACACGGAACGTATGCAATTTTTAAAACCTACAACGCCCACTCAGCTGCAATTACTAAATGCCATTGCGGTCATATCCACCGTTTAGAGGACATGTGCATTAAATGCCATCCAGCAAATGAGAACTTAAAAACTCTCAATATTAAATTTCCAACTTCATGCTCCCTTTGTGAGTTTTCGGAATATATGGAAATACAAGTAGAACCCCATAACGACAGCTATTCATGGTCAGGAAAAGTTAAATGCCCGAACTGCTCAAATACAGGTGAATTGCTATATGCAGATGGCTATGCATTTATCAGTTGGGCTATTGAATTACCGTTTTAAGGACAATAAAAATGAATAGATTAATGCTTGATTTTGAAACACTTGATGTTGGTGAATGCCCTGTCATTTTAAGCATGGGCGCTGTTGTATTTAATGAGACAGGTATTGTTGACTGCATCAGCGAAAAGATTGATCAGCAATCATGCCTAGACCTTGGTTGCACAATCTCAGAAAGCACGCTTGCGTGGTGGAAAGAACAATCAGAAGAAGCCCATAAAGCTGCTTTTGGTGGAACTACAAATATCGGCTATGCCATGGGAATGCTTGTTGGACTTTTCATGAAGCATGAATGTACTGAGATTTGGAGCGCTGGCTCACTCGCAGATATTCGATGGACTAATAATATTCTTGAAAAACTGCAAATGAAAAAACCATGGGAATTTTATCACGAAATGTGCTTTAGAACTTTCCGTGTATTTATGCCTCAGATCGAATTTGAAAAAACAGGCACAGCTCACAATGCTTTAGATGATGCGATCAACCAAGCAAGATACTGGATTGAAGCAACCAAGCAATTAAAAACCATACTTTTTCAAGGAATGGATCTGGCCCTTATTGATGATAAGGATATCAGCATTGCAGTTCATTTCGATGAAAACGGCAAGATGTCTTTTTATCCAGTTGAAGGAGAAAAAGCATGAAAATTAGACCAATTCGATTTAGTGATACACGCAATCACACTAAAAACTCAGTAGCAGATGATGTCACTGAGCGATACTCAACCTTTCTTTATGATAGTGCTGCACATGGAAAGTCATATTACATGGTCCGTTGTGCATTTTGTAAAGATGATTTTAAAGCTTTCAAATGGTCCTTAAGAGGTGGTGGTAAACGTTGCCCAAATTGCAAAGCAATTATGGGATCAAATGGTCAAACCTACCAATGGTCAAGTTTAGTTAAGGATAAACCATGAAAAGAATTACAAAAGACGTGAGCTATCATCCTTTAACTGAAGCCGAAGTTTTGGCAATACTTGCTGAAGGTGAATTAGATGCAAGCGACTTGCTTTACACAGCGAACCCAAACTTTGAAAAACGTTTTATGCGGTTAAATACAGCACTTTCAAAGCTACTTGATGAAGTACGCGAGTATTTTCCCGATGCTAATTATTACAGTCCCAATGATGGCATGGTTTTATTGCTTGGAAGTTCTCATGCGAAAAAGCACGATCAGCCAGCACAACAAGAATTAGTGGCTGCAACAAGTCATGCATTAGTTTGCAAGTTAAGTGGAGGTGACTGGTAATGGCTACATATATCGAAAAATTACAGGACCCTAAAACTGTTCAAAAGCTTGAGTCGTTGCTAGGTGGGCACATCATGAGCGTGTACAGAAATGCAGGCTTAAATCCCCCAGTTCCTGTATCACATGGTGGACGTTTCATCTATGCCGATCCAGCACCAGAAAAGTACGCACGTCATTTACGTGAAGGCATGAAACTGTTTGCTCAAGCGTTGGATGAAATGTCGCAAAATGATGGAGGGAATAATGCCTGAATTTATCGTAACGATTGAAGCAGATTCAGCACCTCAAATCGTTCTCGGTCAAATGCTTCTTGGCGGTACAGTTACCGCCCTGAAGCTTGAAAAGCGTAAGTTGGTATCTGTGGCCGAGCTGGTTGCTAAATATGGTCTATCAGATGAAACCATTCGCACAAAATGCATTTCGATCAACCAAGGTACTAACGGCAAGCATATGTATGATCCAGACGCAGCCGATGCAATATTAAAAAATCAAAAGGTCAGACGTGGACCTAAAAGAAAAAATTAATTATATGCCCGCTTTATGCGGGCTTAGTTTTATCCGTTAAATGCTTCAATCAGATCGGTTGCATCAGGGTTATAGTAAGTATTTACCAAGACATCAATTTTCTTATGACCTGTAATTTTGGCTAATACCTCAACAGGTAGCTTTCTAACTCTAACCATACGTGTAATAGCTTCATGACGGGTATCATGAAAATGAAGGTTATTAAGACCAATACTCGCTTTTCTTTTTTCCCACATTAATCTAAATGCATTTTCAGACTGAGGGATAATATTGCGTCCAGTGTGCTGAATTAATTTTAATAATTCTTTTGCCTCTTCAGATAGCGGTACGTTTCTTGAATCTCCATTCTTAGTTTTCGGTAGGTGGACATAGCCGTCATAAATATCTTTCTTTGCCATAGCCAACAATTCACCACGACGTAATGCAGTCTCTATGGCAAATAAAAAACCCCAAGCAACATAGTGCTGTGGCAACACTGGAACACTGCCCCTTTCATAATCTAAAGCCTTTAACATTAAATCTATTTCTGAAGGATGTATGCGACGGTCCCGAGCTTTTGGCTTTTTGGGTTTTGTCATTTGCATCCAAGGGTTTTCATCAATCAAAAACAATTCTTTTTGCGCGAATGTAAACATCGCACTGTAGTGTGAGATTTCCTTTAAAACCGTGTTCTCACTAACTTCTGATAAGCGTTTGTTACGCCAGTTAGTTAGGTCTTTTGGAGTAATTTCATATATTGATTTTTGTGCCAATGCACCAAACTTCATTTCAAAATTTTTATACTGCCCTTTTATCCAATCACGTGAAGATTTAGAAGGATTAAACTGTCCAACATCCTGAAAGTATTTATTGCTCAAATCACGAAATAAAAACTTTGGCTTCTCTTCACCAGCATCTATACGCGATTGTGATTTTAATTCTAGTAATTTTAATGCTGCCCATTGCAAGCATTCTTTTGGCGTATCTCTGGTACAGTAATAACGTTTCCCTTGATGAGAAACAGTAATTGTATATGTCTCACCTCTTTTACGCGGTGTAGGTAGTTTCATGTTGTCGCAGATTTGTCGCAAATGGCGTGGAAATATTGCCATTTTTTGCCAAAATTTCCAACTCTGCCAAGTACTGAATGCGACAAACAGGCATAAAAAAAGACTTATAAGCTACTGAATTGCTTATAAGTCCTTGATACATCTTGGTAGGTATATCCAGACTCGAACTGGAGACCTCTACGATGTCAACGTAGCGCTCTAACCAACTGAGCTATACACCTAGAATGGAAAGCATAATATTCATTTTTCAAAAGCAAAACAAGTGATTTACCATCGAAAAAAATACAAATGAGCAGACTTTAAGCAAACTCTTTTTCATTTTCCAAAAAAGAAAAACGGTACATGGTTTAACCACATACCGTTTCTTTAGTTGACTATTAATCTCAACTTAACAAGGACATTTCTTTAAATTACCGCCTGCCGATGGATATCTCGAATCAACACAATGACGGTAGAAAGTCGTCGCATCCATTGGTGTTAAATCAGGATGATGAGCTTTCATATGTTCCAGATAAGTTTGATAGTCTGGAACCCCAACCATCAGTCGAAAACTTTGCTGCAAACGCTGCCACAAGGTTGCAATGCGCGACCAGTTCTTTGGAGAAAGTAATAGCTCTTTTTGCGAGAGCACTGTCATTTTGATGATTTTCGCAATAATAACAGTTCCATTTTTTGCAAATTTAAAATTCATCATTACTCTCCTCGTGGAGTGACCACTTTCGGATCAGCATATACAGCTGGTGCTTCATGAGCAGTTGGTGTCGGGCTTGCTAACGCACGGCGCACAATACCAATCGCAGCAATCACCATTACAATCGCAACGATCATGAAGAAGCCACAAAGTGCAGCGTTGATTTGATTTGACATCACAATCGTCTGCATTTCTTCAAGTGTTTTTGCTGGTTTAAGAATTTCACCACGCGCAATCGCATCTGAAAATCTATTCGCTTGTGCTAAGAAACCAATCTTTGGATTTTCGTGGAAAATCTTTTGCCAGCCCGCAGTCATACAGGTAATGAACAAGAAAATTGTTGGGAAAATCGTTACCCATACATATTTTTCTTTTTTCATTTTAAACAGAATAACTGTACCCAAAATGAGTGCCATTGAAGCCAACATCTGGTTACCCACACCAAATAAAGGCCAGAGTGAATTGACACCACCTAACGGATCAATCACACCTTGATAGACGAAGAAGCCCCATCCACCTACCGCAACAGCAGTACCTAGCAAATTACCAAAGAATGAGCTTGAAGATTTAACCGCAGGAATAACAATACCCACAGTGTCTTGTACCATGAAACGACAAGCACGAGTACCCGCATCGACAGCAGTTAAAATGAATAATGCTTCGAATAAAATCGCAAAGTGGTACCAGAATGCCATCATTGAACGGCTGTTAAAAATTTCAGAAATGATATGTGCCATACCAATTGCAAAGGTAGGTGCACCACCTGTACGTGAAAGAATTGAGCTTTCACCCACTTCCTGAGCCAATACGGTTAGCATTTCAGGCGTAACCACAAAGCCTAAATTACGCACAGCTTCTGCCGCAGATTCTACAGTTGTACCGAGTACAGCCGCAGGCGCATTAATTGCAAAGTACACACCTGGGTCTAAGACAGTTGCACAGATCATCGCCATAATACCGACGAAAGATTCCATGAGCATGCCGCCGTAGCCAATCACACGAATGTCAGCTTCGTTATCAACGAGTTTTGGTGTTGTACCACTTGATACAAGCGCATGGAAACCAGAAATGGCACCACAGGCAATAGTAATAAATAGGAATGGAAATAAGCTACCAGAGAATACAGGGCCAGTACCGTCAATAAAATGAGTCACTGCCGGCATTTTTAGTTCAGGTAATGCAATCACAATACCAACGGCCAAGCCAAGAATGACACCAATTTTAAGGAAGGTTGATAGATAATCACGTGGTGCTAACAATAACCAGACTGGTAAAACTGATGCGATAAATCCATAAATGATTAAGCACCATGTAAGCTGTGTTCCTGTTAAAGTGAAAAACTCCCCCCAGTAAGGATCTGCTGCAACCTGTCCACCATAAACAATGGCAAGCATCATTAAAACGAAGCCGATAATAGAAACTTCGGCAATACGTCCCGGGCGAATAAAACGCATGTAAACGCCCATAAACAATGCAATTGGAATCGTCGCTGCAATACTGAAAACACCCCATGGACTATGAGCAAGTGCTTTCACCACAACTAATGCCAGTACCGCAAGGATAATAATCATTACCCCAAGCGCACCAAGCATGACCACAATACCGGCAAAAGAACCGAGTTCTTGTTTTGCCATTTCACCAAGTGAGCGACCGTCTCGACGTGTTGAAATAAATAAAACTAAAAAGTCTTGTACCGCACCCGCCAAAACCACACCGACCAATAACCAGATCGTTCCTGGTAAAAAGCCCATTTGTGCAGCCAAAATTGGTCCGACTAATGGCCCCGCTCCTGCAATGGCAGCAAAGTGGTGACCGAAAAGCACGTATTTATTGGTGGGAACATAATCCAGACCATCGGCCAAGCGATGTGCTGGGGTTAAACGTCTTGGGTTTAATTCAAATACTTTAGTTGCAATAAATAGACTATAAAATCGATATGCGATGCTATATACACATGCTGCAGCAAGTACAAGCCAAACCGCATTGACATGTTCACCACGACTGAGTGCCAGCATCCCAAAAGAAATTGCACCTATTATTGCCACTAGGCTCCAGACCAGCTTGGAGGGAAGCGTAGATTTCGCTTGCATTGTGTCCATTCTTAACCTCTCAATAAATAACTACAGCATTTTTATATTGTTATGTACTGTTTCTCTTAATCCCTGTGACTCTACTCCTCCTTTTTCTTTTTTCCTCTTATACTTTCGCATAAAAAAAGGGATGATTTACATCATCCCTTCGATAATAGTGTATTTTTTAACTATTATGCACGCTCTAAATAATCGCCAGTACGAGTATCTACACGAACGCTTTCTTCTTGCTGAACAAATAACGGAACACGAACAACCGCACCTGTTTCAAGCTTAGCTGGTTTACCGCCGCCGCCAGAAGTATCACCACGTACGCCCGGATCAGTTTCAACAATTTTCAATACAACGAAGTTCGGTGGGCTTACTGTTAAAGGTACGCCGTTGAACAACATAATTGTACATTTTTCATTTGAATCGTCTTTTAACCATTTAGCAGCATCGCCCATAGCAATTTTGTCTGCCGCGATTTGCTCAAAAGATACAGGATCCATGAAGTTCCACATTTCACCATCGTTGTATAGGTATTCCATTTCAACTTCAACGATGTCAGCTGCTTCTAAAGAGTCACCTGATTTGAAAGTTTTTTCTAATACTTTACCGGTTTTAAGGTTACGTAATTTTACACGGTTGAACGCTTGACCTTTACCTGGTTTTACATATTCGTTTTCCATGATTGAACATTGGTTACCATCAAGCATAACCTTAAGGCCTGCTTTGAAATCATTTGTAGAATAATAGGCCATGAAAGGCACACTCCAAACTTAACAAGTCAACTATGCGATATAATGCGTTGTTGCATTATCTTAATCGTGTCAAATGATAAACTATTTATACCAAGAGCAAAACTGGCAATCTCAACTGAGTGACCTTATTACTGATCCTTCGGAATTGCTAAGCCTACTCGAGTTATCCTCAGAACAGCTATTATCGGGTGCGATTCTGGCTTCTGAAAAGTTTAAATTGCGTGTTCCTCGTGCGTTCGTCGGAAAAATGAACGCTAAAAACCCGCTTGACCCGCTTTTGCTACAAGTATTACCCCATCATTTAGAACTCGAAGAACATCCTGAGTTTGTGACTGACCCATTAGGCGAAGAAGCAGCAAATCAATTACCGGGTGTATTACATAAATATAAATCGCGTTTTTTATTAACCTTGACTGGTGCTTGCGCCGTACATTGCCGTTATTGCTTCCGTCGTCATTTCCCCTATCAAGAAAATTTGCCAAAAAATGAAGATTGGCTAAATATTAAAAACTATATTGAAGCAAACCCGAACATTAACGAGATCATTTTGAGTGGTGGTGACCCGCTTACGCTTTCTAACCGTAAATTAGCACTTTGGTTAGAACGCCTATCATCTCTCAAACAAATCCAGATTCTGAGAATTCACTCACGAGTCCCAATTGTTATTCCTAACCGGATCGACGAAGAGCTAATTTCTTTATTAAAAAACAGTAGGCTGCGTATAGTTCTGGTGGTACACTCAAACCATGCTTCTGAACTCGATGACTTTACTTGTTCAAAATTGTTGCAGTTATCTGACCATCACATTACTGTACTAAATCAGGCAGTATTGCTTAAGGGTGTCAATGACTCTGCACAGACGTTAATTGATTTAAGTTATCGTTTATTTGAAGCTCGCGTTATGCCTTATTACTTACATGTTTTAGATAAAGTAAAAGGTGCACAACATTTTGATTTAGAATCATCCGAGATAGATGATATCTATCGTGACGTGTTAGCGAACCTACCGGGGTATTTGGTTCCTAAACTCGTCAGGGAAATTGCGGGCGAAAAGAATAAAACACCGCTTTTGGGGGCTACAACTTTTTGAGTTATATAATAAGTGATGATGAATAATGCGCTGTCGGACATTTTTCACAATCAAACCGAACTCTCTCGTGAACGGTTAAGCTTTTGTGAAGCCAATATTAAAGATCTTAATGAATGGGTCACTACCCTTTCTATTATGCAACTCGGTGATACGTCAAAAGCATTATTCACAGCCATTTTAGAGCTCAATGAATTAAAATGTAGTGAAACCTTACGTTTCGACCTCATACAAACGCTTCATCCGACCATTAACAATGTACTCGCCAGCCTAGAGAAAAACTTCTTTAACCAAGGCGTGATTAGTACAGATCGTAATGAGCACATTATTGAACTAGCGATGTTGCTCCGCTGCTATTTCGCCAGTATTTATCTAAATATTGCACAAAATAGTCATGAGCAACTACAGCATCAAAAGTTTTCACTCTTTGCCTATAAGCAAAAAAAGAATTTGCAAACGGCGCGTATCTTATCGACGTTTCATGCCCTGCAACAATTAACCAATCTCCTCTATCAGCAGCATATGCTTTATAGCGAGCCTCTTAAAGGCCAATGGTTAATAGCGCATCAGCTGTATGAAACCGCAGTTCAATACAAATACCATCTCATCAATATCAATCATATTCAGGGCATACAACACCCTTTAGCGAATATTACACAAGCTTATGCTCAGCTGATTTTGCTGGATATTTTAAATACCAACCAGATTCGTCAGTCAGAAATTCAGGCATTATTTCAATGTAGTTTTGACTGGGCAAGAATGATTCATATTTTGCCGAAAGATACCGCGTTAACGAAATATGTGGTCGATCCAAATAAAGACCATCCACCTGTTTATAATACAAAGCGTAGCTCTAACTTTAACCCAAGCATCTTCATCGGTACGCAAGCTTTACTTGAGCATGTCACTGCAACCATGCATAAAAATGCTCAATATATTTCTAAGAATGAAAAGTTTTATTTAAGCCCTGCTTTAAAGTTTCATGTTCAAACGATTTTAGGAACCACGGCTCAACGTCGTCATGAACGTTATGAGTACAATGCAGAGCTTCAAATTTGTTTTGGTTTAAGCACTGCCCATTTCTATCTGTCAAAAGCAAAAAACTTTGAAGAAACGCTACAGCTTAACCATAACTATAACTTACAAAGCGAAGCTAAAGTTTTATCCAACTTAGAGAAAAAAGAACAACAAACCAGCTCTTATCAACGCTTGAGTCGTGAGAGTAAAACCATTTATCAAACCACCGTTCTCGATATTAGTGTTAATGGATATCGTATTAAATGGTCTGGCGAAGCACCGAAAAACTTAAGAACTGGTGAATACATTTTAGTTAAAGAAACTTTGCATGGACAATGGCGTGGCGGTGTAATTCGCTGGATTAAACAATCGACCGAAAAATCCTTAGAGTTAGGTTTAGAGATTTTGTCACAAGCCATGTTCCCTTGTTCAGTGCATATTCAAGCTGAGCGCCATACTCGCAATTATCATCCCGCACTATTACTACAAACACACAATCTAGAAGAAATACAAAATACGCTTATTTTACCGGGCTCTCAAATTTTTAGAGAGCAACAAACAATTCATTTACGATTGGGGACAGAAGAAATCAAAGTGTATCTACTCAAAGCACAACTCATTACGCAAAGTTTTATTCAATTTCATTTCGAACTTTTAAATGAGCAGCAACAAGGTCTGCTTGATCAGTTCATGATGAAAAAGGGTAATAACTCTAGCACTCAAGATTTATGGGAAGCACTAAAGTGAGAAACTCTTTATTATCTAAAAAGTTAAAACGTACTGAAACACGTTTACTCATTATTGATGACAACCAGCTACGTTATAACCAGATTTTAAATTTATTATTGGGGAATGATTATCAAGTTCAGGCATTATTACTTGATGATTTAAAAAGTTTTGAAAAACAGTTAAATACGCCGTGGGATGCTATTATTTTTGGTCGTGCTTATGACCTAAAAATTGAACAAACTCTCTCCCTCATTCAAGCATCTGAGCAGCCAAATTTACCTGTTTTATTATTACAACCTGAAGATTATCAGCCTCAGCAATATCAGACTTATATTCAAAAAGGTATCTATGATGTAGTTCCATTAGAACCATTAGATTATTTTTATATCACTCTTATTCGGACCTTGTCGTATAGCCACTTATTGCAGACTGAACAACGCCTGACAAATGAGTTAGAAACAATTCACTCCCATACACAAACATTGGTCAACAATAGCCATAAAGCTGTTGCCCTTTTTCAAGAAGGGATGCATGTTAAGGCAAATACAGAATACCTCAATCTTTTTGGATTTAAGCAAGAAGACGAGATTCTTGGTCTACCGATTTTAGATGTTTTACAACCTGATGATTTAAATGTTTTTAAACAAAGATTTAAGAAAATTTCATTAGGCCAATTCGATCAGGCACGTTTTGAAATTCAGAGTCAACATGCAGCAATCGCAGGTAACAACGCTCTAAAACTAGAGTTTATTCCTAGTCAGGAAGAAGATGCCGTACAGCTAACTATTGACTATCAACTAGATTTAAAAACACCTGCAAACACACTTTTTTCAGAAAAGAGTTATGGTGTACAAACGCCTTGGCAACAAATTAATCGACAACTATCGACCTACCCTGCTCAAGTCAATGCGTTAATTTTATTTAAATTAAATCAGTGCCCAGAGCGAGTATTTCAACAAGATTGGCAAACTCCTGCACAATATTTTAATCAGCTGCAAAGTTTCTTAAAAGAACACGCGCAAATGCCGATTTTTAATATCGAACTTGGTGCATATGTTGGCGTTTTACAAGCTGAAAACAGCACAGTCCTTAACTCCCAACTGACTAGTCTGCAAAGTTTGCAAAAAGAGCATTTATTAAAGATTAATGAGCTTAATTACTCGATCCAATTTAAGCTGAGCTATGCCCCAATTACTGAACCTTTAAATGAAGATAGCTTTACAAGCTTACTTGCTCAAACAAGTCAGCAAGAGTTACCTAAGGCGCAGGCAGAAATTGAGTTAGCTCCAACCATCGAGACTATCGCTC
Organism: Acinetobacter sp. 742879; assembly: GCF_000588535.1. Lineage (NCBI taxonomy): Bacteria > Pseudomonadati > Pseudomonadota > Gammaproteobacteria > Moraxellales > Moraxellaceae > Acinetobacter > Acinetobacter sp. 742879. The sequence goes on from NZ_JFYC01000004.1 coordinate 48,964, forward strand.
CTGAGCCTGTCAAAACTTCTATATCGCTTGATCTTAGCCTTGAGCAAGTCGATACTCCTTTGCAATCTTCGTTATTACAGCAATTAAAGCAACAACTAGCTCGAAGTGAAATTCATTTAAAATATCAGCAGATCTACGATAAACATGATCAAGAAACCCATAACTATGAGGTGACGAGCGGTTTTATTAGCGATGAACAATGGTATGACATAAATGACTTGGCTGAATTAAGAGAAGACAGTGAACTTTCTATTCAATTAGATCGCTGGATTTTGGTTGAGGCATGTAAGCAACTACATAACTTTATTACTCAGTACCCGAAAGCTAAACTGATTATTAACCTGAATATTGATATCTTGCTCAAAGATAAATCCTTCCCTGAGCTGATTTCAAAACTACTCACCATTATTGGTAGCAAGCTTGAAAGCCCATTGGTTTTACAATTTTCAGAACAAGCGATTCAACCTCATCTTGCAATTGCTCAGCAACACATAACTCGCCTGCGTCAATACGGCGCAGAAATTTCGATTCGGGATTTCAGCTCTTCTATGTATAGCGAATCAATATTGCAACAACTTGATATTCAATATTTAAAACTGCAATCGAAGAAAACAGAGCTGTTAAACTCAGATGATGGTCTAGCTCGCTTACAAGAAAAGGTTTTGAACTATTTGACTGTAAAACCAGTCGGGATTTTACTGAGTGAACTTAATGACATGAACTCATTTGCAAATGCTTGGAATGTAGAAGCTCGTTTCTTGCAAGGTCAATATTTTCAGAAAAAACTTGATCGATTAACAGACGTACAAGACCAATAATGGTCTTGTACTGAAAAACAAAAAACGGGCATAAAGCCCGTTTTTTGTTTCGTGTTGCAGTATTAACGCTTGATAGAGCGAGACATACCAGCAAAACGTTGTTTGAATTTGTCGATACGACCACCAGTGTCTACATTCTTTTGCTTACCAGTGTAGAATGGGTGGCAAGCTGAACATACGTCAAGGTAGATAGTTTCTTTACCTAAAGCAGAACGAGTTTCGATTACGTTACCGCAAGAACAAGTTGCAACTAATTTTTCATATTTTGGGTGAATATCGGCGCGCATCGTCGATTACTCCTAATTGGAAGAAAGGCTTAAGCTGTCATCGCAATTGATCACTCTCAACTAAGTTGAGGACAGGCTCAAAATGAGCAGATCAACACCACAACAGACCATTCTTTTGGCCCACCGAAACCTCTAGGGTTAGAGCTAAGCACAACAAGTGGGCAGCATTATACGTCAAATAATTTTCTTTTGCGAATTAATCTTTCGATTTAGCCCAGTAATTTGCAATCACGCCACACACCATTAATTGGATTTGGTGAAAGATCATAATAGGCAAAACGATCATGCCTAATGGTTGGCCAATAAATAAGATTTGCGCCATCGGAACACCACTTGCCAAGGTCTTTTTAGAGCTACAAAAGAAAACCGTAACTTGATCTGCTCGGTTAAAACCTAAAGCACGTGGTAGGTAAAGTGCTAATAGCATAATGACTGTTAAGAGCACTGAACACGCAATTGTTAGAATGAGTAAAGTTTTCCAACTTACTTGATGCCAAAGTCCTGCAACTACTGCTCCACTAAATGCGCCATACACCACCATCAAAATCGAGCCTTGATCGAATGCTTTAACAATACTCGGAACTTTTGCCATATAAGGGAAAATATAAGGACGTAATAATTGACCTAAAATAAATGGCACTAACAGTAATAATGTAATTTGTATAATTGAAGTCGTCGGGTCAAATCCATGTTGGCTTTGGCCTAAAATAAAGAAGCTCACCAATACTGGCGTAATAAACATACCAATCAAGTTTGAAAAAGATGCACTGCACACCGCTCCCGCCACGTTCCCTTTTGCAACCGACGTAAATGCAATAGAGGATTGAACTGTAGAGGGTAAAAAGCACATAAATAAAAAACCCCAGTAGAGCTGTTGACCTAACAGAGGTAATAAAATTGGCTTAGCCAACAGACCAATCACAGGGAAAATAAAGAAAGTAAATGCGAAGACCAGTAAATGCATTTTCCAATGCAAAATACCTTCAATTACAGCCTCACGTGATAGTTTCGCACCATGCAAAAAGAATAAGATTGCAATTGCGACTGTGGTCAGTGTATTGAAATATTGCGCTGCTTGACCACTGACTGGAAAGAATGTTGCGAGTAGTACCATTCCAACCAATAAAATTGTAAATCGATCAAGCGCCAATAACTTCAGCATAGCCATATCCTATGATTATTTTAGATAAATAAAAAACCCAGTTGATAAATTGACCATTTGGTCAAGCCTTCATCATACTGGGCTAAAAAAATAAAGCTAGACTTTTAAGAACTAATTCTTAAAGCATCACAGTCAATTTTTAATTATTTGTCGCATTAGCATCTTGTTGAATCAATTCGACTTTATAGCCGTCTGGATCTTCAACAAATGCGATCACGGTAACACCACCTTTCATTGGACCCGCTTCGCGAACAACTTTCCCACCACGTGCTTTAATTTCTGCACACGCTTTGTAGGCATCGTCAACACCAATCGCAATGTGACCATAGGCATTGCCTAAATCATAACTTGATGTATCCCAGTTATGGGTAAGCTCAAGCACGGTATTGGTTTCTTCATCACCGTAACCAACAAATGCTAGTGTAAAGCGCCCTTCTTCATAATCACGCTTACGAAGTAACTTCATCCCTAATACTTCGGTATAGAACTTTAAAGATTGTTCTAAATTGCCTACTCGCAACATTGTATGAAGCATTCGCATGTTTATTCACCTGCCTTTTCTGATTCATGTGTTTGATGATCTCTTAGCAATTTTCCAACCCAAACCACTAAGATCAAGATTGGAATACCAATAAGAGTTGTCATCAAAAAGAACTTTGGGTAACCAATATTACTGACTATGGTACCTGAATATCCACCCAAAAGTTTTGGAGTAAGTGTCATGAGTGAACTAAAGATTGCATATTGAACAGCTGTAAATGAGACACTCGTTAAACTTGAAAGGAATGCAATAAATGCCGCACCAGCCAAACCAGAAGCTAAATTATCGACAATAATGGCAAAATAAAGCCATAAAGAACTATATGGTTTAATGACCTTACCGCTGACTTCAACAGATTGACCAGAAAGCGGATCAATATAAGCTACCGGTTCAATATTCACATCAAGTTCACTTGCCGCTTCTTGATTTGAGCTAACAGCATATGAATGAGATGCAGAAAGTATTTTTTGTTCGCCATCCATTACAGCTACGTTAAGCTCTTTACTTGTCGATGCCACTAGTTTTTTTGCATCAATGGCTGTACTAAAAACACCTTTTTGATCAGTCATTTTTGCATCAAAATTTTGCCCATCAAGGCTAATAATAATTTTTTGGGTAGGAGTTAATGCTTGTCCAAAGTATTGCCCTCGAACCACAACACTTCCCTCACCATCTTTAAGTGAGACCTGATCATTGCCCATAACGGGTAAAATTTGTAGAGGCGATTTAGCTGACTCAGTTGTCAGTAATGGCTGAGTACGTGTAACAGGCGCTACATCATTTGAAGCATAAGCAGCTTTTACTTCAATTTGTTTTGTTCCACTAAAAGCAGAACTTGGTACTTCTAACTTCCATAACCCGACTTCATCTGGCTTGACTTGATAGCTATGTTCACCAACTTTTACGTCTACCATATCTAATGGCTGACCAGATTTTACTAGTCCAATAAAAATTAAATTGGTAGAGCTAGCCAAAACAGCACCGACAAACATCAGTTTCATAATGTTGATGCGCTGTGCTAAAAGACCACCTAAGAAACCGCCGACTAAACTAAATAGTACCCCATAGATTTTAACTGCTTCTGCAATTTGCTCTTTACTGAAGTTAAGATCTTGGTAGAACACATTAGAAATAACACCAGCAATAATGTCTGAAATACGGAAGAAACCAATAAGTAGCAACAACACTAATGCGAGTTTGGCACCATAGCGTTTAAAGAAATCTAGAATTGGTGCAATCCATGTCTCTTTCGCCATTTGCTGGTTAACCACACCAATTTTAACGAGTAGATAACCTACAAAAATCGCAGCAGCAGTTGCAGTTAAAAATCTTAAAGCTTCCAAACCAAATAACGCAGCACTGTCTTTAATATTACCAGCTTGTGAAATGGCCTCGGTAACTTGCCCAGAATAAATATAAGTGACTACGAATGAAATAACTGCAATAAAAAATACGAGAACCAAACGGTAGTAATCACTACTCTTATAATTTTTATAAACTCGATTTACAACAGGCTCACGCACAAGTAGGGTCGTGACAATACCCACTAACATAACGCCTGCCATGGTTAAATAAGTCGTTTTCCAAGCTTCGTAAATGTAATTACCTTTAGCAGTTCCCAAGTGGGCAGCTAGAAATAATGCACCCGCTCCAGCCACAATCATGCCAATTCGGTAACCCGCATTATAGGTAGAGGCCAAAACCGTTTGCATTTCTGTTTCTGCTAATTCAATACGGTAAGCATCAATCACAATATCTTGGGTGGCTGCCGAGAAGCCGAGTAATACAGCACCTACCGCCATTTGAATAAGATAACTTTGACCTAAAGCAGGATCAGAGAAAGCCATAATACAAATAGCAAGAACGATCAAACACTGTGCAATTAACAACCAAGCTCGTCTTCGGCCTAAGGTTTTAGTTAAGACAGGCACAGGTAACTCATCGATAAGAGGAGCCCAAACGAACTTAAAAGAGTAACCTAGGGCAGCCCAACTAAAAAAAGTGACTGCACTTTTATCAATGCCCGCCTCTCCAAGCCATAAAGAGAGACTAGAGAAAATTAATAAAATCGGAATTCCGGCAGAAAAACCTAGAAACAGCATAATTAATGCACGGCGATCTAAAAATGCTTTAAAAGCCGAGACCCAACCCGAAGCTTGTGTGGTCATTCGTTTTTTATTTTCCATAAATTATAAATGTGCCTATTCAAACCCTTCTTACAATTCCTTTCAAGATTCTTTATGCAATCAATTTTGTTTTGGCGATAAAAACGGCAAGTTTGCTTGATATTTTATGCTAAACCTGTATACCTTTAAGCTTCAACCTTCGTTTTCTTTTGCTGGATATCAACAGTGACACAAAAACTTGATCAAGTGACCATCTCAACTTTATCACTCGCTAAAACAAACACCACAAACGTCACAATAAATGCATTTCCTTCAGCTTTTGAGCAACCTGATATAAAAATGACTTTGGATAAAACAGCCTTAAAACCCGAACAACTTACACATATTCCAGATTTTGAAAAAATTCCAGCTTCTACAAAACGTATAAAACCGCTTAATAACTTTTTAGGACAAGACCGTGCCAAAGCATCGGTAGAAGCAGGTATTTCTTTACCCTACTCTGGCTATAACATTTTTGCAGTAGGAACAGCAGGCTTGGGTAAACGCACCATGATTAAGCGTTTACTCCAACAACATGCGAAAACAATGCCTACTCCAGATGACTGGGTATATGTTTATAATTTTAAGCAAGCACGCCAACCACTTGCTTTACGCTTCCCTGCTGGACAAGGAACCAAGTTTCAACATGCCCTTCATCAAACTTGGCAAATTATTTTAAAACAGCTTGAACGCCGTTTTAGTGCCGAGACCTATCATAATCGTATTGAGCGTATCCGTGAGGAAACTGGAGATGAGCAGCAACAAGCGCTTGTCGAGTTAACCAAAGAAGGTGAAGAACTCGATTTAAAACTCATCTCTCGCAATGAAAAGCATGGCTTTGTACCTGTACAAGTAAAAGATGATCAGGTGCAAGAACTCACCCAAACAGAAATTGATGCTTTAAATACTAAGCAACGTGCTGAAATTGCAGCGAATGTTCGCTACATGGATAAAAAGCTCGAGCGTCTTGGTTTGCATTTAGGTGATTTAGAAGATGACGCACGTGACAAAGTCTCTGTGTTGAATCGAGACATCGCGACTCAAGTGGTTAAGCCACGCATGGATTTGATTTTAAATAAATATGGTCAAGTCAAAGGCCTTGAAGATTATTTAAAACAATATGCTCAAGATGTAATTGATAATGTTGAACTCATTTTAGAGCAAGAAGAAGATGACTTTGCTCCGGCAATGTTCAATCGTGTGCCTGCACGATATCAGGCCAATGTAATTGTCTCAAACAAACCAAACAGTGGTGCACCAGTTATTTTTGAAGATTTCCCAACGCACTACAACTTGCTTGGTCATGTTGAACAACTTACTCACAACGGTACAATTACCACAGATTTCACTCTCATTCGTCCAGGTGCTCTACATCAAGCGAATGGTGGCTTTTTAATGCTTGAGGCCGAGCAATTACTCGAACAGCCTTATGCATGGCAAGGTTTAAAGCGTGCCTTGAAATCAGGTCAACTCAAGCTTTCTTCTCTTGAACATATGCTGACATTAACAGGCTCTATCTCGATAGAACCTGCTGCGGTTCCACTTGATATTAAAGTGGTTCTTATGGCAGAGCCTGAGATTTATTATGAAATTTTAGAAGTAGAACCAGAGCTTGGCAGTGTCTTTAAAATTCGTGCAGATTTTACCGATACTCTGCAACGTAATGACGAAAATGAGCAAGCCTACATGCAGCTAATTGCTGATTATGTACAAGCGGATAAATTACTTCCGTTTGACCGCAGTGCTTTAGCAGCTTTACTTACCGACTCAAGTCGTCAGGCAGAAGATCAAAGCTCACTGTCATTACATGCTTCAACTTTGGGCGACCTGATTCGGGAAGCACATCACCATGCTTTTAAAGCTAATGAAAAGCTTGTAACTGACCAGCACATTAACTTGGCACTACAACACAGACAGTATCGCTTAGGCTATTTAAGAGAGCTTTACTGGCAAGATCTGTCACGTGGAACTCAGTTAATCGAGACTTCTGGTCATCGTTTAGGTCAAATCAATGCCCTCTCTGTTATTCACTATGCAGATGTTGAGTTTGGTTTACCTTCACGTTTGACTGCATCAGTTTATCAAGGCGGCGGCGATATTCTTGATATTGAACGTAGTGTAGAACTTGGTGGTTCACTGCATGCCAAAGGCGTGTTGCTCATGTCTAGCTTCTTGAAAGCTCACTTTGGTCGTGAACAGATTTTACATTTCTCTGCTGCTCTAGCCTTTGAACAAAGTTATGGACAAGTAGATGGCGACAGTGCAACAGTTGCCGAGCTTTCTGCATTAATTTCTGCAATTAGCCAAATACCAATTGATCAATCTTGGGCAATTACGGGTTCTATGAACCAGTTAGGCCAAGTTCAACCAATTGGTGGTGTAAATGCAAAAATTGAAGGCTTCTATGATGCGTGTAAATTACAAGGTTTAACTGGTAAACAAGGTGTCATTATTCCACGTCAAAACATGCAGCACTTGATGTTACGCCAAGATGTAATTGATGCGGTACAAAGTGGTCAATTCCATATTCATGCGATTGATACTATTGATCAAGCGCTTGAAATCCTAATGGCCCGCCCTGTCGGTACACTCGACAAAAAAGGTAAGTACAGTAAACACTCTATTTATGCTGCTGTAATGGAGCAACTCGAATATTGGCAAGCCATTGAAGATGGCGCAGAAATTGAAGAGGAGCCAAAGAAGAAAAAGAAAAATAAGAAAAAAATTAAGAAGCATGAAGAACTTACTGCGGAAGATCTACCACAAGAAAGTGTAGAAGAAGTCGCAACCTTAAAACAGAAGTAATAAAAAAGGGCCTGTCCAATACAGGCCCTTTTTACTTTTAGAGTGGCAAAATTAGCGAACGATTTGGATCGCTCGTCCTCCTGCTAACTGACTAAAATATTGTTTAAGTGCTTCAACACAGCGCTGAATTTTCATTGGCTGTTGGTCATGCTTGGCAACTTCTGCATACAAAGTAAAAGTTGGTAATTTCCAATCTGGCATGAGTTCAATCAAAGAACCATTTTTTAACTCTTTTTGAGCATCTAAATATAAAATTCTTGCAATACCATGTCCTTGCTGACATAACGCTTTTGCAACTTGTAAATTATTGCTCTGCAAACGGCTTTGCATTTCAACATTAAGTGTTTCGCCCGTTTTTACATGTTGAAAATGGAAATGGTGCGCGTCATTCATGACATTAATTGATAATAATTCATGATCTCTTAAATCATTAGGATGCACAATTGGACTAGACTGATTCAGATAACTTGGAGAAGCTACTAAAATCTGATCGACAAAAGCCATCGGAATGACAGAGCTACTTTCTTCTACTGGCGTAGAACTCATGCGCACTGCAATATCAATTCGCTCTTCGATTAAGTCGATATAACGATGCCCAACTTCAAAATGCACTGATAAACCGCGATGAGCTGACATCCAGTGAGATAACGCAGGAATGAGGTGCTGAACTGCTAAATCAGGAGTAGTTGCGATACGCAAATCCCCAATTAAGTCATCCCTCAACTCATTAATTCTGATTTTCCCCCGTTCAGCAGCCGCCAACATTTCTTGACAGCTTGAAAAAAAAGCCTGTCCGGCTTCTGTCAAACTGAGTTTACGCGTGGAGCGATGTAATAGAATTACATCCATTTCATGCTCAAGGGATCGAATCTGCTGGCTCACCGCACTTGTTGTAATTCCTAATTCACGTGCCGCACCACTAAATGAACTTTTTTCAACCACACAAGCAAAAACACCCATCGCACGAAGCTGATCTAACATAGGTTTCCTCAAATCTAATTCTAAATTTATAAAAAAATGCTTATTGTTGTAATGAAAGCAACCAATTATATTATACGAGGAAACCTAAGTTTTATGCATTAGCTATTTTGGTAAAAGATTTATAGGATTAATTGGTTTTCCATCCAAACGGATCTGGAACTCAAGCATGACCTGAGAAGCCCCTGTAGAGCCCATCTCGGCAATTTTTTGTCCAGCAGTTACATTATCACCGCTTTTCACCAACATCTTGCTATTGTGGGCATAGGCACTGATATAGCCGTCAATATGCTTAATTAAAACCAGATTGCCGTATTCTTTTAAGCCATCAGCTGCGTAGACAACTTGACCATCTGCTGCGGCATAAATAGGATCGCCCTGATTTCCACCATAACGGATTCCTTTGACATTATTTGCCAAATTAAACCCTTGAATCACTGGCCCATTATTCGGTTTTATCCAGCGTAAACTAGAATTTGGTGCAACCGAAGTCACTGTCGTATTCGTTGACGGCGCGGTCGTTGTAGGCTGAGTTACTGGTGTAACAGGTTGTGTGGTAGGTAGAGCAATGGTTTGACGTTTGATTTGCTCAGGTTGTGCCATGACTTGCGTAGATACTGTTCTTGGTGAAGAACCTTTCTTCAAACGCAAAGACTGATTAACATAAATACGATATGGCGGAGCAATATCATTCATTTCGGCAATACTGATATAGTCGAGGCCATAACGCATTGCGATACCACTTAAAGTATCACCTGAACGAACTGTGTAATAGTTAGGAGCCATTGCATAGCGAGAACTATTATTAATTTGTGGTTTAGAAGCACCCCCTGCCATAGCAACGGTAAAACCTACAGCCACAGACAACAACATAATTTTCATTATTTTGTCTTTTTGGATATGCACTCTGCTTTGTTGCCCAATTAAATGCATTGATCTCCCTCACTAAATGCTACAAATCATTTCGGCTAAGAGTACCAAAAAAGTAAGAGGAAACACGTTCCTCTTTTTCTTTATTCACAAAGTTATAACATTCGAGGCGAATTATTGACTCAAACTGATCTGTAAATCTTCTAAAACAGCGTAATTTGTTGCATCCATTTGAATAGGAGTAACACTTACATAACCGTTTGCAACGGCAAAGAAATCAGATTGAATCTGGCTAGAAACACGTTGCGGATCTGTAACTGCCTCACCTGCTAGTCCAATCCAGTAAACTTGACGTCCGCGCGGATCGACATGACTGGTAATAGGCTTAGATTGAGCACGGCGCCCTTGATATGTAATCTGCGCCCCTTTTAACTGCGGTACGTCAGGAATATTGATATTAAAGATATGTCGCGGAGGCAAAGCTGGTAATCCGCTTGCAATAAAATCATGTACCCATTTAGCAGCCTGAGCATAATCTTCTTTATCATTATAAGCACGTACATCAGGTCCAGCTAAAGACACGGCAATTGCAGGTTGTTTCATTAAACGACCTTCAAATGCGGCCCCTACTGTTCCCGAATATAAGACGTCATCTCCCAAGTTTGCACCACTATTGATTCCGCTCACCACCAAGTCAAACTCAAAATCAAACAACCCATTCATGGATAAATAAACACAATCTGCTGGTGTACCATTCACTGCCCAGACATCTTCGGCAATTTGAATGGGACGTAATGGTCGATCCAATGTTAATGCACTTGAGAAACCACTTCTTTCACTTTCTGGTGCAACCACAACCACGCGTCCAAGGGGTCTTAATGCTTCAGCTAAAGCCTGTATACCTGGCGCAAAAACACCGTCATCATTCGCAATTAAAATATTCACTAAAATCTTTCTCTACAAATAAACCTAAAGGTTTTCACAATTGAATTATTTGTTGAATTATATATATTTATGCCTCCATAGCATTATAAAATTGTGAAAAAATGAAAACTTTCGCTCCTTTTTTTCAGGTATTGGGGATCAGTATCACATTGTGTACGCAAGTGGTTTTTGCAGATGAGGATATCTCAACACAAGAGGCTGATAGCTTAATTAAAGATGACATTGCCGCAACGCAAGTTTTGCAGGAAATCTGCCCAGCTTTTGTCGGAACAAATAAAAAACTTGAGTCAAACGCTCAAAAGATTATTGCGATGTATTTAAGTGGTTATTCAAATAAATCAATGAGCTTAGCGGCTCTACAAAACGATGCTGAATTTAAAACTTTATTAAATGAAGCACGTCTTGCGGCAAAACAAATGGATCATCATGAGCAACATGAGCTCTGTGAAGAGATCGTTAATTATAAAGAATAGATCTTACTCTTTTTTGATCTAGAGACTTATTCATTTTGGGTTTTCTGTTTGCCATTAAGCAGAAAACCAACATAACAATACATTTTTTCCATTTTTTTAAATTCTAAATTGGTTAAGCTAACGGCATATTTAGAAATTTTATTTTGGGTTATCGATGTTTATGAAGAAAAGCTTAGTTCAATCGCTCTCTTTGGTTTTACTTATGAGCATGGCAACAGCTGGTTTTGCTGCTGATAAGAAGAAAACAACTGAAAAGAAAACCGAAAATGAAAATGTTGTTGAAGTTACTCCACAACAAGGCACAACTCCTGAAGAATTAGCTGCAATTCAAGTGCTTTCTGAAATTTGTCCAAGTTTGATTGGTAAAAAAGACGCTGATTTTGCTCAAGGCTATGAACGTTTAGTGAAAGACTACCTACCAAATGAAACTGATGCTGTTTCTGCATTAGAAAAACGCAGTAAAGACAAAGCTTTCAAGAAATACTTAAAAGAAGCACGTAGCGATGCGAAAGCTGCTGGTGATGAACAAAACACATTAGTTTGCCAAGACGTGAAAGCATATCAATCGCAAAACTAAATTAGTAAAAAACTCTTGAGTTACAATACTGTTTGAAAAAGCCGACTTCTCCCGTAGAAGTCGGCTTTGCTTTATCCTAAAATGCTAGGCTCTTCTGCTTCATACAAGATATTGGAATTACCTAGAATGACTCGAAAAAGCGCTATTGCTGCACTACTCCTCTTACCAAGTTTTTCTTATGCAGCAACTGTCTTATCAGCTCCGCCAGAATTAAATAATAAGTCTTATGTATTAATGGATTATGAGACAGGACAAATTCTCGCTTCTAAAAATGAAAACGAAAAGCTTGCACCTGCGTCTATGACAAAAATGATGACCAGTTACATCATTGAACAAAAATTATTAAAAGGTGAACTGACTGAAAATGAGCAGGTTCGTATGAACGAGTCTGCATGGTGTAAAGGCAGTAGTTCTGAATCATGTATGTATGTTCCTTTAAACGGTACAGCGACTGTTCTAGAAATGCTCCGCGGTATTATTATCCAGTCAGGTAATGATGCATCAAAAGCAATGGCTGAACATATTGCCGGAAATGAAGGCACGTTTGCTCATATGATGAATCAGGAAGCAAAACGTATCGGCATGGTAAACACCCAGTTTATTAACTCGACCGGTATGCCAGCTGAAGGCCACTATTCAACTGCAAAAGATATGGCTGTGTTAGCACAACATATTATTAAAGACAGTTCAAAATACTACCCAATTTACTCTGAAAAAGAATTTACTTTTAATGGTATTAAACAAGGTAACCGTAATGCCTTGCTTTACACTGACCCAAGTGTAGATGGTTTAAAAACAGGTCATACAGATGAAGCGGGTTACTGTTTAACTACTTCAAGTAAACGCGGTCCAATGCGTTTAATTTCAGTGATTTTTGGTACTCCAAGCATGTCTGAACGTGCAGACCAAACGCGTACGTTACTGGCTTGGGGCTTTGCAAACTTTGAAACTGCAAATGTTCAACCAGCCAATCAAGTTCTTGCAAAAGCAAAAGTTTGGTTTGGTAAAGAAGATGAAGTTCAAGTCGGTTTGGCTGAAAACTTTAGTGTGACTATGCCTAAAGGTAAAGCTGATGGCATTAAAACTCAGTTAGTGGTTCAACCTAACTTAAATGCACCACTTCAAAAGGGTCAAGTTGTGGGTAAACTTGTTGCTAGCCTAGATGGCAAAGTAATTGCTGAAAAGCCGTTAGTTGCATTAAAGCCAGTTGAAGAAGCAGGTTTCTTTGCTCGTTTAATCGACCATATCAAGCAATTCTTCAGCAACTTATTCTAATTTTAGAATAGTTGAATTAAGCACTCATGCTATTTAGCTTGAGTGCTTTTTTATTTTATAATTCGACTAAATTTTATTTTGATACTACTTATGGCAAAGAACATTCGTCCTTATCTTGAACACCACCCTCAAGTAGATAAAACATGTTATATCGATGAAATGGCTGTTGTGGTTGGTGACGTTAGCTTATCTGAAAATGTTTCTGTCTGGCCTTTTGCAGTCATCCGTGGTGACGTAAATAGTATTCAAATTGGCAAAAACAGTAACGTACAAGACCATTGTATGTTACATGTAAGCCATAAAAATGATGCCAAACCGAATGGCTCACCTCTGATTATTGGTGAAGATGTAACGGTTGGACACCATGTGACTTTACATGGCTGTACCATTGGCAACCGTGTTTTAGTCGGAATCAACACCGTTATTCTAGATGACGTGATTATTGAAGATGATGTGATGATTGGTGCAGGAAGTTTAGTTCCGCCTCGCAAAGTCTTAAAAAGCGGTTATCTCTATGTAGGAAGCCCCGTACAACAAGTGCGACCATTGACTGAAAAAGAACTGGCGTTTCTTCCTTATTCAGCAAGACATTATGTAAAAGTGCAAAATAATCATAAAAATAGTGAAGTCTAACTTTGCTATTTTTAGTTTAATTGATACATATATTGCACTTACAAAAATAAGAAACCTTTGAGAAATAAATAATGAGCTTAGATAATACCCATAATTGCCCTACTGAACATGAGCTAATAAACCAAATCAAAATCAATATTGAAAAATATGGATTACAAGTTATGGGAATTAGTGCAACGAACTATTTACCTTCTTTCAGTTACAGTGTGGGTTTATATGAGAGTTATCAGCATCCTGAAATTATTTGTTTTGGATTACCTACGGATCTAGCTCATCTCATTATTAATGATGTAGCAAACCTAATTAAAAATGGCGAAAAAATTACCTCCTATCAAGATTATGATGATCAGTTTTTTAAAGAAAGTCGTGCTCAGTTTTTACCTGTAGACTTCAGGAATATTGATGATTATTTTGGTGGGGCGTTAAATTATTACCAACATAATAAATTCTCAGCTTTACAATTAGTCTGGACTGATCGCAATGACAAATTTCCTTGGGAAGATGGATATCAAGAAGAGTTTATTTATGATCAGCCTTTACTAGATCGAAATGCTGATTTTAAATTTAGAGAGGCCAAAAATTTAGGGGTTTTCACCACTCGACAGTGTCTGGAGTTCAATCAACCTATTTTAAGAGTTGTACATGATCATGATGGAGATTGGCAATTTTTGACAGGTAATCAGGAACCTGAAGATATTCGTCTTGTCGCCTTAGAACAAATGATATTAAGAGATTCGAGCTTAAATGAAGTTTTTGATCTTGACTACGGCCAAACTGCTGAGAGAGTCTCCATTAATAATTCATGGCAAATAACAAATCTTGATGAGTAAAAAGATTTATAAAATAATACTGTAATCTATAAAAATCTTATCGTAGCCAAAAACCCCTAAATTTCGTATTATACGTCTTTTAAATCATGGTGCTTTTTTATGGCCGCATGGACTCCTCATGTCACTGTTGCTACAGTCGTAGAAAAAGACGGACGCTATCTGTTTGTAGAAGAGCATAGCGAAGGTTTTGTACACACAGTATTTAACCAACCTGCCGGTCATGTAGAATGTGGTGAGTCATTAACAGAAGCTGCCATTCGAGAAACACTTGAAGAAACAGGCCATCATGTTGAAATTGATGCCTTGCTTGGTATTTATACTTATACCCCACCAATGTTTCCCGATCGCACCTATTACCGTTTCTGTTTTCTAGCGCATGTAACTCAGGTTGAAATTGATCCTCAACTCGACACAGGTATTATCGCTGCTGTGTGGATGACACCGGATGAACTCAAAGAATCTGCCCGTGCTCGCAGTCCTCTTGTGCTAAAAGCAGTTGAAGATGCTATGAAAGGCCACCATTATCCTCTATCGCTTATCTATGAGCACCCCTTCTCTCCCTCATTAACTTCTCATTTGGATGCCTAGTCCTATGCAACAACGTGTCATCGTCGGTATGTCTGGTGGTGTAGACTCTTCTGTTTCTGCAGCACTTTTACTTCAACAGGGTTATCAAGTTGAAGGTCTTTTCATGAAGAACTGGGAGGAAGACGACGGCACGGAATACTGTACGGCAATGGAAGACTTAGCTGATGCCCAAGCAGTAGCTGATAAAATCGGTATTAAGCTGCATACAGCAAACTTTGCGATGGAATATTGGGATCGAGTGTTTGAACTTTTCCTAGCTGAATATGCTGCTGGTCGTACGCCAAATCCAGATATTTTATGTAATAAAGAAATTAAATTCCGCGCATTTTTAGATCATGCCATGACTTTAGGTGCAGACTTTATTGCGACTGGTCATTATGCACGCCGTGGTGAAACCGCATATAACTCTAAAGGCGAAGCATACGCACCATTATTACGTGGTGTAGATAACAATAAAGACCAAACCTATTTCTTACATGCCGTTCATGGTAGAGAAATTAATAAAACACTATTCCCAGTAGGTGAAATCGAAAAACCTGAAGTTCGCAGAATTGCTGAAGAACTTGATCTTGCTACAGCCAAGAAAAAGGACTCAACAGGAATCTGTTTTATTGGGGAACGTCGTTTTAATGACTTCCTTAAACAATATTTACCCGCTCAGCCTGGGAAAATTGTACTTGATACAGGTAAAGAAGTTGGTGAACATCACGGTCTGATGTACTATACGCTCGGTCAACGCGGTGGAATTGGTCTAGGTGGTTTGAAGGGTGCAGCTGAAGGTGCATGGTTCGTACTACATAAAGATCTGGCAAATAATCGCCTCGTTGTTGGTCAGGGACATGAACACCCACTCATGCAAAGTACTCAACTGTGGAGTGAGTCAATTGACTGGGTAGCTGGTGAACAAAATATTCCAGTTGAAGGATTACGCTGTACAGCTAAAACGCGTTATCGCCAACCTGATCAGGGATGTACAATTTTTATTGATGAAAACACTGAACACGGTGTTCGCGTTGAGTTCGATGAACCTCAGCGTGCTGTTACACCGGGTCAAAGCGTTGTATTTTATTCAGATGAAGTTTGCTTAGGCGGGGGTGTCATTCACCATACAAATGCCCCTACACCAAATTTTATTTAAGGGAATGAATGGCATGGTGGAGTTACCATTTCAACAATCACAAGCCTTGAATGTTCGCCAAAACCGTGCCCTTGCCTTGGCTGGGGTATTTCAGGCCACCCAGCTCACCCATATGACAGCCATGACGGGTCAGCAAAGTATTGGTGAAAGTGGTAACTTCTATTTTGAACTATTAATCAAAGCAAGTTTAAATATTCGCCCTACAGCCAACAATGGTGTTCAAACCTTAGATTTTTTTAATCAGTTGGCAGATATCTCTTTAGGGCTTAAAACACTCGAAAATTGTATTACTCAACCTTTTTCAAACATGCCTAAGTCTCGCCTTCCAAAAATGGGCACGGCCAAACTGCCAATGTCCTACGCGATGTCGCTCTTACAGCTAGAAAAAAAGGTTTATAGTAACCCTGAATATGTCGCAATCATTGAAAAAGCTCAGCAGAAAATTTTAAAACAGCTGTCTTTTTTTGATAATAACTACTTACACCCGAGCATTTTAGCTAATTTGGCGCAAACTTATGTTGATACGGCTGGCCAGATTAACCCACGCATTTTAGTTCGTGGTAATGCAGAAGCATTTAAAGATACCAATCATACTAACCGCATCCGTGCTTGTCTGTTTACTGGCTTGCAAATGGCCCATTTATGGCGACAACTCGGCGGTAGTTCGTGGAACATGATTTTTAGCAAACGTAAATTGCTACAGGATATTCAAGCACTTGCTCGTTTACAGTACCAAGTCGTTTAAGACTATAAACGAGATTTTTTTAGTTTTATGTTTATTCCAACATTAAGGAATCGTTATGAACGCTTTAACCGCACTATCACCATTAGATGGGCGTTATGCCAGCAAATGTGATGCGCTACGCCCTTTTCTTTCTGAGTTTGGTTTAATCCATGCTCGTGTCACTGTAGAAGTGCGTTGGTTACAAGCACTTTCTAACCGTCCGGAAATTGTTGAAGTTGCACCTTTTTCAAACGAAACAAATGCAGCTTTAGATGCAATTGTTAGCAACTTCTCTGAAGAAGATGCAAATCGCATTAAAGAGATTGAACGTACAACTAACCATGACGTTAAAGCAGTTGAGTATTTCTTAAAAGAGAAAATTGCCGGTATCGCTGAATTACAAAATGCGGGTGAATTCATTCACTTTGCATGTACTTCTGAAGACATCAACAACTTGTCTCACGCGCTTATGCTTAAAAACGGTCGTGAAGTTTTAGTATCAAGCATGAAGCAAATCCTTAATGCGATCTCTGCTTTAGCAACGACTCACGCTGAACAACCAATGTTGTCTCGTACACACGGTCAAACTGCTAGCCCAACAACTTTGGGTAAAGAAATGGCGAACGTGGCATACCGTTTAGCTCGTCAAATCAAACAATTTGAAAACGTTGAGTTACTTGGCAAAATCAATGGTGCTGTAGGTAACTACAATGCTCACCTTTCTGCTTATCCAGATGTTGATTGGGCTGCTCACGCACAAGCTTTTGTTGAATCTTTAGGTTTAACATTCAACCCTTATACAACTCAAATCGAACCACATGACTACATGGCAGAGTTGTTTGATGCGTTACGTCGTTTCAATACGATTTTAATCGACTTTAACCGTGACGTATGGGGTTACATCTCTTTAGGTTATTTCAAACAAAAATTGAAAGAAGGCGAAGTTGGTTCATCAACAATGCCACACAAAGTTAACCCAATTGACTTTGAAAACTCTGAAGGTAACTTAGGTATTGCAAATGCAGTATTGGCTCACTTAGGTGAAAAATTACCAATTTCACGCTGGCAGCGTGACTTAACTGACTCAACTGTATTACGTAATATGGGTGTTGGTTTTGCACAAAGCTTAATTGCTTTCGATGCGTGCTTAAAAGGTGTTGGTAAACTTGAGTTAAATGCAAACCGTTTAAATGAAGATTTAGACCAAGCTCAAGAAGTTTTAGCTGAACCAATTCAAACTGTAATGCGTCGCTACAACATTGAAAAACCATACGAAAAATTAAAAGCATTAACTCGTGGTCAAGCAATGACTCGTGACATGATGGTTAATTTCGTAAATGGTGATGAACTTTCTCAAGTACCAAGTGAAGAACGTGCGCGCTTAGCTGAACTTACTCCTGCAACTTACACAGGTAATGCAGCTGAACAAGCGAAACAAATTAACGATTTAATTAGCAAAATCTAATTAAAAAGTTTACAAAAAGCGGAGCTTAGGCTTCGCTTTTTTATTACACTCATATAAATCACAATAAAGACTTCATAAAATGATCGAAAAACAATTTAAACTTAAACACTATATTGCTCTTGGCTTGCTTTTGATTGCGATTGTTATTTCAGCTATTCAGCCTCTTGAATTTGAAGCCTATTTACTTCACCAAGCGGGCACTGTGTTTATGTTGATTTTGCTCTTTGTTATTTTTAAGAAGATTGGACTCGATTTTTTAAGTTTTACTTTCTATCTGCTGTTTTTGCTCATCCATATTGTTGGCGCACATTACCTGTATTCATACGTTCCATACAATGATTGGATACAACAAGCATTCAATTTTAATTTAGATCAATACATGGGTTGGTCCCGTAATATGTATGATCGTTTGGTTCATCTTGCCTATGGTATTTTTCTTTACCCTCTTACTTATCGCGTGTTTCAAGTGTGGTTACCATCCGTAAAGCCATTCAGTCTTTTTTTGCTAGTGGTTCAATTTGTAATGGCATCAAGTGTTTTATATGAACTTATTGAATGGGCAATTGCTATTGGATTATCTCCCGAAGAAGCCGAAAATTATAATGGGCAACAAGGCGATATGTGGGATGCCCATAAAGATATGCTGTTAGCAACTATTGGGGCAATTTTCTATGGACTTCTTGCACTGATGCTTCCATCTAAAACAAATAACTCATAAATAAAAAAGCGCTCAATGAGCGCTTTTTTTAAGATCACTTTAGACAACAGGATAGGTTTGTTCTAAAAGGCTTTGTAAAACCGAAGAAGTCGTATCAGGTAAAACATGCTCAAGATTGCCTGTGATATTACTAGCGTTCGTAGTTACATCACTCTGATCATTTACCTGAGTAGGCTTTACTGCTGCTGAAGGCAAAAGAGTTTCAATTGGGTCTGGTTCACTAGACGTAGAGCTTTTTAACAAATCATCTAATAGTACAGATTTCTGCTGCTGGCTATCCGTTTCATTTGTTGTGCTTTGTACTAACTTTAATGTATTTAACCCAACGCTATCAGCAACAGATACAGTTTCTGTATGAGCAGTATCAACAGCTACCTCACTTAAACTGGCAGCCTTTGGAGCGACCACATAAAACGTAAATGGTGAACTCACTTCACTTGTAAGGCCTGCTGCATCTGTTTGAGTTAAAGTAATAGTATGTTTACCAATTGCTAAGTCTTTATCGAGTGTAAAGCTCCATGATCGACTACTACTTACATTTACAATCCCAATAGCAACACCATTATCATAAATGGTTAAAGTTGCATTTGCCTCACCTGAACCTGTGAGCTTTGGTCTTGCATCGTCAGTTTCTGAACCAGCAGTAATCGCACCTTTTAGAGCACCAACATCATCATCCACACTGTTTAAAACAGGTTTTGCAGGTGGTGTTGTGTCCTTAGTACCAATAATATCAAGAACCTCAGATTTATTTCCTGCACTATCAATAGCCGCAACTGAAGCATGTTTGTTATCAGTTAAAGCAGGCGAAATCGTAATTGTAAATTTTCCATTTGCATCTGCCGTTCCCGTACCAATGACCTTACCTGTCGTATCTTTAATTTCAACTTTTGCATTTGCTTCGGTTGTACCTGTTACGGTTGTTCCATCAGCATTAATTTGAGCAACAGGTTTATCAGGTGCAATAGAGTCATAACTTGGAGAAACTTCTAAAGGTTTAGAGGTATTACCTGCTGCATCTTCAACAACAACTGTTGCCTTTTGTGACTCTTTTAATGCTGGAGAAAGCGTAATTTGAAATTCGCCTTGAGCGTTTGCGGTACCCGTACCAATTACTTTACCATCAGCATCTTTTATCTGAACTTTTGCATTAGGCTCAGTTTGTCCTTCAACCGTGGTACCTTCTTTATTGACTTCAACTAAAGGAACATCTGGAGCGAAAGTATCCTTTCCGGCAATAATTTTAGTTGGTTCAGATTTATTACCCGCTGCATCTTCAGCTATAACTTTTCCACCCACGTCACTCGTCAATGGAGGAGTAAGCTTTAAAGAAAAAATACCATCTTTATTTGCAGTTACAGTGCCTAGTACATTATCACTAGCATCATAAACAGTGATTTTTGCATTTGCTTCAGTTTTACCAGTTACCAATGAGCCATCATCACTCAGCTGAGTTTGGGGAGCATCTGGAGCAATTGTGTCTTTACTACCAGTCACAATACCTGGTTTAGAAATATTACCAGCAGCATCCTCAGCTAAAACATTTAATTTATTCCCATTTGCTAAAGGCTTATCGAGTTTAATTGTAAAATTTCCACTTGCATCTGCAACACCCGTTGCGACCGTATTACCAGCAGCATCTTTAATATAAATTTTTGCATTTGCTTCGGCTTTACCAGTAACCGTAACGGTATCATCCGCAACAGTAGCAGTCGGTGCAGCAGGAGCTAAGATATCTACAGGTCCTGAAGAATCATCTTTGTCATCATTATCAAAAGCCCAAAGATATAAACCTTCAGCGGCTAAAACCGCTAAACCTGCTTTTAGCACGTTACCCATCGAAAAAGTTGGGGAATCATCAACCGCCATTGTTGAGGCTGGTTGGCTCGTGCTGGTATAGGCTAAATCTGTGACATGGTTTAAACCTGTATAGTCGATTACCTTACCCTGAGCATCAAATTGTGCCTCAACAAATTTTCCATGCTCAGTCGGAAGAACAAGTGAATGTTCTGTTGTATTCGTTGCTTCATTAAAGAAATTTTCTAAGACAATAGTCTCTCCATTTTTTAAATGGACGACTAGATTTCCACCTTGTTTTTCCACCGATGCTATATCTTTTTGACTTACGCCAATTTGAATAATAGAAGGTTTACTTAACACTACCTTATTGAGTTGACCATCTTGCAGAACGTCCAAACCCTCTTTGGATGCTACAATTATTCTTGTCATTATTTCCTGTCCTAAATTTCAGTTATATTTTTAAATGTCTAACTTTTTAAATATTTCATTTAAAAGCTATTTTATTGCTGTTTAAAATATCAAAACCCTCTGTTTATCACAATTCAAAAATTATATTTATCAATATTTATTTTTTACTTTCCATTAAAAATCTAAGCACATTTAATCAGATAATTTTGAATATTAACTTTATAAAAAAACCAGCATTTAAGCTGGTCTTTTTATAACATTTGAATTAGATAAACTTATAGTTTTGGATCACGTACTTGTACAAGCGTCGTGTTCGCTTTTGCTAGGCTTTCCATGACTTTGCTCATTACAGTAGGAATCAAACTATCGGCCATTTGCGCTGCTTGTAAACCCAGCTTTTCACCTAAAGTCGCTTTCTTACGTGTATTAATGACATACACATCATGTTGCGGCAATAAAGCTAATAAGTACTCATCAGATGTTTTTAATTTATCAACAAGGTTCAGATCTAGCGCATCTTCACCATACCAATGTTCACCTGTCGCCACTTTATCAACATTAAGCTGTGGGCGATATTTTTCTACAAAGTGCTTAAATAAAACATGAGTTTGTTGCAGCTCTTCTTCGAACTTCGCTTTACCTTCAGGCGTATTTTCACCAAACATAGTTACAGTACGCTTATACTGCCCTGCTGTGTAAAGCTCAAAATCCACATTGTGTTCTTTTAAAAGACGATTAAAGTTTGGAACTTGAGCAACCACACCAATTGAACCCACAATAGCAAACGGCGCTGCAATAATTTCATTTGCAATACATGCCATCATATAGCCACCACTTGCAGCGACTTTATCCACACAAATCGTTAAATGAAAACCTGCATCGCGTAAACGCACCAACTGAGCTGCTGCTAGACCATAACCATGGACCATACCACCTGGGCTTTCCAGACGAACTACAATACGATCACGTCCTGCTTTAGCAGTTGCTAAAATCAGGGTAATTTCTTCACGCAAATTTTCAACTGCCGAAGCTTGAATATCACCTTTGAAATCTAAAACAAAAATCTTCTGATTATTTTTACGGCGAATTTTAGCTTCTTTAGCAAGTTGTTGAGCTAATTGTAAAAGTTCTAAACGGCTTGCCGTAGTTTGCGCAATTTTTTTTCTCTGTTCATTGACACGTGCATTTAAATGGCTGACACGTATTTCCGCAGGGAGTTTAGGCAAATGGAATAACATAAAATTCTAAGCTCATAAGTTTATCTTTATAGCCTTAAGATGTGGTCCTTTTGATTAAAATTCAATAGCGATTTTGCAAAATAGAGTCATTTTCATTTATAAAATAAAAAAAAGAGCACATGGCTCTTTTTCTTTTATTGTTTATTAATCAACCGAAGCGACCAGTAATATACGCTTCCGTTAACTGATGGTCAGGCTGAGTAAAGACTTTTTCAGTTGAGTTGACTTCAATCAAGTCACCTAAATGGAAATAAGCAGTACGATCAGAAACACGTGCCGCTTGTTGCATTGAGTGAGTCACAATCACAATTGTGTATTGATTTGACAATTCAGAAATAAGTTCTTCTACTTTTGCTGTTGCAATTGGATCGAGTGCAGAACACGGCTCATCCATTAAAATCACTTCAGGACTAACAGCAATGGTACGTGCAATACATAAACGTTGTTGCTGACCACCTGATAAACCTGTACCTGGCTGGTTCAAACGGTCTTTAACCTCATCCCACAAACCAGCTTTACGTAAGCTATTTTCAACAATTTCTTCTAGGTCATATTTATCACGCGCTAATCCGTGGAGTTTAGGACCATAAGCCACGTTGTCAAAAATAGATTTAGGGAATGGGTTTGGCTTTTGGAACACCATACCAACCTGAGCACGCAATAATACAACGTCTAGATTTGGGTCATAAATATTGTGGTTATCAAGGGTAATTTTACCTGTTACGCGGCAACCATCAATCGTATCGTTCATACGGTTTAACGTACGAAGAAACGTTGATTTACCACAGCCTGAAGGACCAATAAATGCGATCACTTCATTTTGGTAAATATCTAGGTCAATACCCTTGATAGCTTCAAAATCACCATAGTAAACATGGGCATCTTGTGCACTAATTTTAATTTCGTTTGAGTTCTGCTTTTTTGAAGTATGTGGTTCAAAATGCGAAACATACGAAGTGCCATGATTCAGCGATTTATCTGTAAATTGAGATTGTTCAGTATTCACTAACTTATCCTTTTCTAAGGAATTCGTAATATCAATAGTATTCATGATTTATCCTCTATTACCAACGCACTTCGAACTTTTTACGTAACCAAATTGCAAGACTGTTTAAACCAATCATTAATGCAAGTAGTACGATAATCGCAGCAGCAGTACGGCCTTCGAAGAAGTTACGCAACTCATTACCCTGCCATAAATAAACCTGTACAGGTAAAGCAGTTGCTTGATCAAATGGAGTTGCTGGAATACTTGCAACGAATGCACTCATTCCAATTAAAAGTAAAGGTGCGGTTTCACCAAGCGCATGTGCAACACCAATAATTGCACCTGTCATAATGCCCGGTAATGCCAACGGTAAAACGTGATGAAAAATGGTTTGGAACTTAGAAGCTCCCAAACCAAGTGCCGCTTGTCGAATAGAAGGTGGCACTGCTTTTAATGAAGCACGCGTGGTAATAATCACTGTTGGCAGTGTCATTAAGCTTAAAACCAAACCACCCACCAACGGAGCTGATAAAGGCAAATGCATCCAACCAATGAAAATTGCAGCACCAAGTAGACCAAATACAATTGAAGGAACAGCAGCAAGGTTATTGATGTTAACTTCAATAATATCGGTAAGAACATTTTTTGGAGCAAACTCTTCGAGATAGATTGCGCTGGCAACACCAATTGGGATCGCAATG
This sequence comes from Acinetobacter sp. 742879, assembly GCF_000588535.1. Classification (NCBI taxonomy): domain Bacteria; kingdom Pseudomonadati; phylum Pseudomonadota; class Gammaproteobacteria; order Moraxellales; family Moraxellaceae; genus Acinetobacter; species Acinetobacter sp. 742879. The sequence goes on from NZ_JFYC01000004.1 coordinate 73,091, forward strand.
ATGATCACGATGAGCATCATGAATAATGAACCCATGAATGCACCTGCAAGACCACTAATTGCTGGAGAACTACGAGAGTCAGGATTCTTAAATAAGTTCAAGTTAAATGTACTTTCAAGAACACCTTTCGCCTTTAACTCATCTGCAAGCTTACGCACTTCTGGATCGAGTTGTTGCTGATCATCTGGTAATGAACGATCAATATTACCTTTTAACCAAACATCGACGTTCGCGTCACCTAAAAAGGTAATGTTTTCTTTTTTACCAATGAGTGATGGATCTGCAAAAACCATATCACGTAGGCGATAAGCTTCCGAGCTTGCATATAAGCTGCTTAGGTAGTCACGTTGTGATGCAAGTGCAGGATCTTTAGCAATCATTCCATTTACAATGATGCCATCCCAATCGACCATACCCATTTTAGTTTGCCAATCAACATAACGTTCTTGGTAATGCGCAGGTGTTTCACCTTGAGTACGTACAGGTACTGGGCCTGCATCAATCACTTTAGGGTCAAAGTAAATTGGAACATTCATACTGGTTTGCCAAAAAGCAGGTAAACCTTTTGCCAAGATACTACCGAACAAGAGAGCAACGAATGCAAGACCAATAATGACTGCCGAGAAACCCGCAAAACGGAAAGCTTTTTCTTTGCGATGACGTTTAGCCAAAGATTTTTCAATAACCTGTTTACGTCGTTCACGTGTTTCGGCAGCAGTTTTCGGATCAAATACGTTCTGATCCATAGGAGACGATGTATTTGATGTACTCATTCGTATTGCTCACGGTATTTACGCACAATGTACAGTGCTACAATATTTAATCCCAAGGTAATAACAAATAGTGTTAAACCTAGCGCGAATGCAACCAATGCTTGTGGACTTGAGAAGTCTGTATCTCCAGTCAACTGTTTTACAATAGTTACTGTCACTGTCGAAACAGCTTCAAATGGATTTGCGTGTAAAAGTGGACTATTCCCTGCTGCTAAAACCACAATCATGGTTTCCCCAACAGCGCGAGAGACTGCCAATAAGAAAGCGCCTGTAATCCCCGGTAAAGCTGCCGGTAATACAACTTGACGAATTGTCTCAGACTTAGTCGCACCAAGTCCTAAAGAACCGTCACGTAGTGCACGCGGGACTTGAGTAATAATGTCATCAGACAAAGATGACACAAACGGGATAATCATAATTCCCATTACAAAGCCAGCAGTTAAAGCACTCGTCGCATTAATCTCTAAACCAACATATGCACCCGCTGCTTTAAAGAATGGTCCAATAATCATCATGGCAAATACACCATAAACAATTGTTGGAATACCAGCTAAGACTTCAATTGTTGGTTTTGCCCATGAGCGGAACCATGGTGAAGCATATTCAGCTAAATAAATTGCGATCATTAATCCAACTGGTACAGCAACGAGTAGAGCGATACCACTGACCATGAGCGTACCCCATAGCAATGGTAATAAACCATAACTGCCTTCAGCATTACCAGAAGTACTAAAGCCCGGATTCCATTCTGTACCAAAGAAAAAGTCCATTGGACTGACAAAACGGAAGAAGTGCATTGCTTCGCCAAACATCGACATTACGATACCGATGGTTGTCAAAATCGCAACACCAGAACATAAAATCAAACCAACATTAATGGCACGTTCAACTTGGTTACGAGCACGATATTGTTGGCTGATTTTTTTCTTTGCCCAAACCAACCCCAATAAAGCAGCACAAATTACAACAGCAAATTTGGCAAAAGAGCCAATGGTTTGAAATTTTGCAAACTGTTGAGCAGCAGCTAATTCGTAGGCTGCCGGTTTATCGCTCACCCCAAAACCTGAAGCAATTGATTGAACACGATCAACCAATACACTTCTACCCGCTTCATCAAGAGAAGCACTTACAGACGCCGGAATATTATTAAAAATAATATGATTTAAAATACTTGGTTCAACCAAGTTCCAAATGATCAAAATTAAAAAAGCAGGGATACCGCACCAAAGACCAACCAGTGCGCCATAATAACCAGGACGAGAATGTAACGTCGCCGAGTTGCTTCCCTTACCTGCTATGTTACGGCTCTTTCTCAGCCCAAGTTGATATGCAATTGCCACGAGGGCTAACAACACACCGATAAGTAGCAGATTCATGTACTCTCCACTGTTTTCTCAATTGTCATAATTTGGAAAAACAAGTTAGACAAAAAGGCTGATGAACTCTTAAGATCACCAGCCTTCATTCAAACTAACTTATTTAACAGTTTTACCTGCTTTAAAGTCAGCTAAAACTTTTGCACGTTCAGCATCAGACATCGCGATTAAACCATCACGTTCAGCTTTAGAACCTTTACCAGTTGCTTTCTTGCTTACGAAATATTCTACATATTGCGGTAAGCCTTTAACTGATTTTAAGTGTTCGCCTTTCACGTAGAAGTACAATGGGCGAGATACAGGGTATGTACCATTCAATACTGTCTTCTCAGATGGAACAACGTTGTTTACTGTTGCTACACGTAACTTGTCACGGTTCATGTCATAGAAACTTAAACCAAACACGCCTACAGCACTTGGAGAAGTTTTTAAGCGCGCTAATGTTTCTGTATAGTCGCCAGCGATTTCAATTACACGGCCATCTTTACGGAAAGTAGAACATGCTTTCTTCTGAGCATCTTTGTCTAAGCTCTTGAAGTATTCATATGCTTCACAACCAGCTTCAACCATTTTCTCTTGGAAAACTTCACGAGTACCGTGGTTAGATGCAGGGATTACAAGCGTAATCGGTTCATTTGGAAGTGTTTTATCAATTTGATTCCAGTTTGTATATGGGTTTGGAACCAATTTACCTTTTGAGGGCAACTGTGCAGCTAAAGCAGCAAACACATGGTAAGGTTTTAATTTATAAGCTGCTTTGTGTGAGTTAGACGCGAATACAATACCGTCATAACCGATTTTGATTTCTTGAATTTGTTTTACACCAGCTTTGTTACAAGCTTCGATTTCAGTGCTTTTAATTTTACGAGAAGCGTTAGCAACGTCGATCGTGTTATCGCCAACACCTTGACAGAATTGTTTCAAACCAGCAGAAGAACCGCCAGAACCAACTACAGGAGTTTTAAATTGAGGGAAAGTATTACCAAACTCTTCAGCTACAACGCTGGCAAATGGTAATACAGTTGAAGAACCAGCAATTTGAATCGTATCACGAGCTGCATTTGCAGTCGTTGTTACAGCTGCCCCAGTTACTGCTAACGCAATTGCGATTTGACGTGGATTTAAGCGCATTCTGTTCTCTCTCATTAATGCAATAGGTTGTACGTCACTTTTTGTTGAGTGCTTGTACGCTCTTCGATAGCTGCATTGTGAATAGAAAATATGACAATTAAGTTACAGTATGATGACGCTTTAATGATTTCGATATTGTTAACTGTCACATTAATATTTTTTATGTATTATCAATTAGTTATTTTAAATGCAGAGATTATTTAACCCTCTCTATCAATCTATATTATGACATTAACTAAAAATATTAAATTTTTATTTTTTATAAAATATAAAAACAAAAGGTATTATAAATATATTAAAAAACGGTAATTTAGTGATTTATTAATTTTATTATTTAAATATTTTCTGTCATTAAAATTATTATTAAAAATTTCTAGAAAAAAACAATTTCTTTGTAACATGAAAATAATATGACAAAAGATAAAGGGTTACCGACCCTAAGGCTGATAACCGCAATATCATTGTCAATTTAAAGGATCAATTCGATTGTACTTCTGGCAGAACAACCATTTTTTTACGATATTTTAAGAAGCACATCACAGCTAAAACAACAAGCCAGATTGGCCCTAAAATAACTGCCAATCTCATATCTGGAGTCATCGCCATAATAATAAGAATAAAGCATACAAAGCTAATGGTTAAATAATTACTCCAAGGACTCATAATGCTTTGGAACTTAGTTTGGCGTCTTTGCAATTTCATTGCTTTAGTAAATTTCAAATGCGTCACTGAAATCATGAGCCAGTTAATGACAAGTGCAGCCACCACAAGCATCATGAAGAGCTGAAAAGCTTGACCAGGAATCAGATAATTCACGACCACACATATTGCTGTGATAGATGCAGAAACAACTGCTGCTGGAACTGGAATACCGCGACTGTTTACTTTTTTCAAAATTGCAGGAGCATTACCCTGCTCTGCCAAACCATGTAACATACGACTATTACAATAGATACAGCTGTTATAAACTGAAATAGCAGCAATTAAGACCACAAAGTTCAGAACGTTCGCAACACCGTTACTATTGAGTGACTGGAAAATCATGACAAATGGACTGCCGCCTTCTGCAACCATGTTCCATGGATAAAGACATAAAAGAATACCGATTGCACCGATATAAAAAATCAGGATACGGTAAACAATCTGATTTACTGCTTTAGGAATAGTCGTTTCAGGTTTCTTCGTTTCAGCTGCTGCAATACCAATTAATTCCAAGCCACCAAATGCAAACATAATGACAGCCAAAGCCATGACAAAACCGTGAATCCCATGCGGGAAAAAACCACCGTGTTGCCATAAATTTGCAACACCCGCTTGCGGACCTGCTGAGCCTGAAAGTAAAAGATAAGTACCGAAACCAATCATGCTTAAAATGGCAACAATTTTAATGCAGGAAAATAAGAACTCGGATTCCCCAAAAAAGCGAACATTTACCAAGTTAATGCCGTTAATTAAAATAAAGAAAAATAAAGCAGTCAGCCATGTCGGAATTTCAGGCCACCAAAACTGTATAAATGTCCCAATCGCACTTAATTCAGCCATACTGACGAGTACATATAATACCCAATAGTTCCAGCCAGACATAAATCCCGCCATTTTGCCCCAGTATTTGTTCGCAAAATAACTAAAAGAACCACTAACCGGCTCTTCAACAACCATTTCACCTAAATGGCGCATAATTAAAAAGGCAATAATACCTGCAATTGCATATCCTAATAAAATTGAAGGACCAGCCAATTTAATTGTTTGTGAAAGACCTAAGAATAATCCTGTACCAATCGCCCCTCCGAGTGCGATGAGTTGAATATGCCGATTGGATAAGCCTTGTTTTAACTCGTGCTTATTGTTTGCATCCATAACATTATCTCCAATGTTGGTGTCACTTCCTGTACACCTTTATTCAGCACTACATCCGAAGATCAGGAACCGACCTTCGGACATAAGTTGCTTTAATATGAGTCCATTTAATTTTGAGAAGACTTGTCCTATCTTCTATTTAAAACGAGCTTGCATCCTTACATTTAATCGGTTGGGAACGCTCCTTTAAAATTTCGTAGCCACGATCGCCGTAGTCAAAACGCGCAATCACAGAAGCAAATTTTTTCAAACTTACTGGCGCATCCATTGCTGGTAGTTTTAATTCAATAAAAGTTAACTGGTCATTTAAATGAACATTGTCTAAAACGCTCTTTAGCTGCCCTGCTGTTTCAACCACATAAGTTGTATGGCCTTTTTTACCGTTAAATACCGCAGGAATTTCAGTGTATTTCCAGTTTTGCACGTCGTTATAGGCCGCATTTTCACCCATAATTAGGCGCTCAATGGTGTAGCCACCGTTGTTCAGCAAGAAAATGATTGGTTTTAAACCATGACGAATAATCGTAGAAAGCTCTTGTACCGTAAGCTGGAATGAACCATCACCAATAAACAGAATTTGACGACGCTCAGGAGCAGCTAACAAACTACCAAGCAAAGCCGGTAAGGTGTAACCAATAGAACCCCAAAGCGGCTGAGCAATATATTTAGCTGTGGCAGGGAGCTTTATTCCTGACAAAGCAGAGTTTGATGTTCCCACTTCACCAATAATTACATCATCTTCTTTTAAGAACCCTGAAATGTAGTTCCAAAGCACATCTTGGCTTAGCTTTTGTTGAGCTGGAGCTTCAACTACTTTCTGCGGTTGTTTTTCAAGAAGAGGTGTTGACGATTTACGTGGTGCAACTTTTTTATTTAGCTCGACAAGTAATTGTCCAATTTCAATACCTGGAAAATCCTGACCAAAAATATTTAAGCCATAAGATTTAATTTCGATGTAGTTTTTGGTTTCAATTTGATGCGTAAATACAGCTGAGCCAACATCGGTAAAGCGTGCACCAATACCAATTAGGCAGTCAGATTGCTCAATGATATTTTTCACATGGGGTTGGCTTGCCCCACCTACATAAGTCCCGATATAACGAGGCGAGCCTTCATCCATAATATTTTTTGCAGTATTCATACCTGCAAATGGGATTGAGCATTTTTGAGATAGATCATTTAAAAGCGACGTTACACCAAAAACCGAAGCTTCATTATCAATAAGAAGTGCTGGGCTTTGAGCATTCTCAATAATGTCACAAAGTTTGCTTACCACAGTTTGTAATAATTCAGGTTCAACAGCTGGATAACTTAGGTCAAGCGGACGCTCAGATACTTCAATTTTAACGTGGGTAATATCGCCTGGTAGTTGAATGTGTACAGGACGACGCTCAAGGAAACACTGACGTAACACGCGGTCAATTTCAAAGGCTGCATTTGCTGGAGTTAAACGTGTTTGGGCAACAGTGAACTCTTTCATACAGTTCATAATGTTGTCGTAGTTACCATCAACTAACGTATGGTGTATGAGAGTGCCCTTTTGAACTGCATGTAAAGGTGGAATACCTGAGATATGAATAAGCGGTACATTTTCTGCATAGGCCCCTGCAATACCATTAATCGCACTCAAGTCACCTACCCCATAAGTGGTTGCCAAGGCAGAAAAGCCGTTAATTCGTGCATAACCGTCTGCTGCATAGGCAGCATTTAATTCATTACAATTTCCAATAAATTCGAGTTGTGGGTCTGCTTCAACTTGTTCTAGATATGAGAGGTTAAAATCACCAGGTACACCAAAAAGATGTTGGATACCCATTTGTTTTAGACGAAGATTTAAAAATTCACCAATTTCTATGAACATTGCTCTATATCCTTTGAGACCAATTTTTATTCCATAGAAAAATAATATTTCATCTATCTTTTAGATTTCGTGCATAATGAAAACGCATTTTAATAAAAATACATGATTTGTGTATCATAAAAGGATTTTATGCAATGGATAAGTTCGACTGGCAAATCATTCAGGCACTACAAAAGAATGGACGACTCACCAATCAGGAAATTGGAGATTTAATCGGTTTATCTGCTTCGCAATGTTCAAGACGACGTCAATTGCTCGAGCAAAAAGGTGTGATTCTCGGTTACACGGCGCGCATTCAACAACAGGCGCTAGGGCTGGAAGTTACAGCAATGATTCACATTAATTTAAGGACACACGAGGCAAAATCACAACAGGCTTTTCAAGAGCTCATTGAAGCTGAAGACAACATTCAAGATGCGTTTTCAATTAGTGGCGATGCGGATTTTATTTTAAAAGTCGTTGCTGAAAACTTAGAACAGCTTTCTCAATTTGTGACTGAAAGATTACTTTCTTATAATTTTATAGGGCACATAAAGTCTTACATTGTTCTTAAAAAAATTAAAGAACAGAATCATTTTTTAATCAAACCTAAAAGCATGAGCTATCATCACTCTCAATAAACTAACTCAGCTTTTCACTCATAAAAGTGAAAATAAAAAGGCGGATACTAGATCCGCCTTAAAATTAATATTTAGACTTTACTGATATGAACCGTTTGCCCAATCGTATTTTCAAGTAACCCTTCCAAGCCAAATTCAGCACCTAGGCCAGACATTTTCCAGCCACCAAAAGGTGCATGAGGTAGAACCTCAGCATGGGTATTAATCCAAACAGTTCCGCATTGAAGCTGACTAGCGTAAGTCTGTGCTGCTTTAATATCTGACGACCAGATTGAGCCACCTAAACCAAACTCACTGTCATTGGCACGAGCAATAGCATCGTTGATATCGGTATATTTTAAAACAGGTAACACTGGACCAAATTGCTCTTCTTGTACCACGCGGCAAGAGTCAGAAACTTCAGTCAAAATAGTTGGCGCAATAAAGTAGCCCTGCTCTGGTAGCTGCTGTTGCCCAGAAAGTGCTTTTGCACCCTGTTCAATCGCTTCAGTAATAAGTGCTTTTACTTTGTTATATTGCATTTGGTTTTGTACTGGACCAAATGTTGTAGAAGATGCCATACCATCACCCACAACTTGAGCGTTGGCAATATCAGCTAACTTTTGAGATAAAGCTTCATACTGGCTTTCATGAACGTATAAGCGCTTTAAGGCTGCACATGTTTGACCGGCATTCAAGAACGCCATATTAAAAATCTTAGGTGCAATTTCATCGATATTTGCATCTGGTAATACAATACCAGCATCATTACCACCCAACTCTAAAGTTAAGTGTTTTAGCTGCTGAGCTGCACCCGCCATAATGTGCTGGCCTGTTCGAGTTGAACCCGTAAATACAACTTTTTGTACATCTGGATGAGAAGATAATGCTTCGCCAATCTCACCAGCACCAACCACAATCGAAATTACACCAGCAGGAACTTCTTGCTGAATGATTTCACATAAACGCAAAGTTGATAGTGGTGTGTATTCAGAAGGTTTGCTAATCACAACGTTACCCGCGCGTAAGGCAGGCATGATGTGCCAAACTGCAATCATCAGTGGCCAGTTCCATGGTGTAATTGAAGCCACTACACCTAATGGTTGGCGATGGCGCTCAATACGCTTGGTTTCACTGTCTTCAATTACTTCTACAGGTAAATCCATCGCAGCCGCATAGCGAGTCCAGCCAATTGCGCCCTGCACTTCCATTTGAGCAAGTGCCAATGGCTTACCTTGTTCAAGCACAACCAACTCTGCGAGCATTTCAGCGTGCTTTTCAATGCCATCGGCAATCTTGTTCAAGATTAACTTACGCTCTTCGTGTGAAACTTGTTGCCAAGCTTTAGATGCTTGTTTAGCAGCACTCACTGCCTGATTTACTTGCGCAACCGATGCTTTTGCACAACGTGCAGCAGTTAAGCCAGTAGCAGGGTTAAGAATTTCTAGTTCACCTTGTTCACCTGAACAAAGTTGACCGCCAATAATGAGTTTAAATTCATTGAGCATATTCGCTTGTTGCATTTCTTCTTCCTTGTCTTAATTGTAATTACAGCCACTTACTTTTTTCAGTTAAAGCGGGATTATTTAAAGTAAGTACGATATTGATATATCAATGTGACCAAAAATATTGGGGACATACCAATACAATAAGAAATTTGCTCCCCATAAATCATGCATAATTATTTTTGTTTTTTGAAAATATGCATGATTTGTGCATGTATTCTTTTCTTCATACACAATCCAAATAAAAACAATCTGCCATAAAAAAGCCCGGTAATAAACCGAGCTTTTTTTGTTATCAACTTAATTAGTCAATTGGTGGTACATAGTTACCAGAAGCAATTGCATCTTTAATGCGGTCAGCTTCAGCCAATACTTGACCTAAAAGGTTTTTGACGTTTTCGAATGTCACAACAGGGCTTAATGTTGTCATTTTCAATGACTGTACATTACCCACTTTTGTTACACCGATATTTGCTTCACCACGTGCAAACAATTCGTCCGCTACGTTTTGGTTCAAGCTATCGATAAACTCAACTGGGTAGTCTTGTGGCACAACACGGAACAATACCGAAGCAAACTGTGGCTCAACTAAAAGTTCTAAACCTTCAGTTGCCTTGATGTAATCTGCAACTTCACGAGTAAGTTTTACACCATGGTCAATCATTGAACCATAAAGGTCTTCACCTAGTGATTCGATTGTCATCCACAATTTCAATGCATCAAAACGACGAGTCGTTTGTAATGACTTAGACACAAGGTTTGGTACACCGTGCTCTTCGTCATAAGCAGAGTTCAAGTATTCAGCTTCGTAGTGCATGAAACGATAGTTCGCTTCATCTTTCAACAAGAACGCGCCACAGCTAATGCTTTGGAAATAATGCTTATGGAAGTCGAGGGTAATCGAGTCAGACAACTCAATACCATCAAGCATTGCACGATAGTCATTTGACAGAATTAATGCACCGCCCCATGCCGCATCGATATGCATCCATGAACCATATTTATTGGTAATTTCACGGATTTTCTTCAATGGGTCAATTGCACCAGCATCGGTTGTACCTGCTGTCGCAACGACACAAGCAACAACTTTACCTTCAGACTGAAGATGCGCCATCGTTTTTTCGAGAGCATCTACATCCATCTGTGCATTTTCATTCACAGGAACAGTTACAACTGACTGGAAGCCCATACCCATCATTGCCATGTTCTTTTGCACAGAGAAATGCGCATTTTCAGAACAAATGACTTTGACGTTTTTCATTGCATCGGCAGGAATACCATCACGCTGTACAGACCATGGATTACCATTTTCGTCTTTCCAGTTTTTCGAGATGCACCAGTCACGAGCAAGCAATACACCCATCAAGTTAGATTGAGTACCGCCAGAAGTGAAAACACCAGCCTGACCAGAACCATAACCTACTTTTTGACGCAACCAATCAATGAGCTGAACTTCCATTAATGAACCTGCCGGGCTTTGATCCCATGAGTCCATAGATTGGTTAGTTGCATTGATTAACACTTCCGCAATCTGGCTCATCACCATGGTTGGGCAGTGTAAATGTGCTAATGAATGTGGATGATGTACTTTCAAGCTTTTATTCAAGAAAAGCTCAATCATACGTTGAAGAGATTCTTGTACACCCATACCTTCTTTTGAAGGTTGGAAAGAAATTGCTGAACGCAATTCTTTAATGCTACCACCAGTGTACATCTTTTCATTTTGCAACCATGCTGAAACGGCTTTTACCGCTTCGCCCATTGCTGACTCATAGTCAGCAATGGATTGTGCATCATTGCAGAGTAACGCTTTACGATGTTCTGCAAAATCCACCATACTTATGCGCCTCGTACTGCAACCAATGCTTCTGCAATTGCTTTCTTAAAGCGAGCAACTACTTCAACACACTCGTCTTGAGTGATGATAAGCGGGCAAAGTAAACGAATTACTGTACCGTTACGACCACCTTTTTCAAGCAATAATTTATTGTTGAAACAAGCAGTTTGAATTGCAGCAGCTAATTGTGAGTCAGCAGGATGCGAACCAATACGATCAGCTGGTTTACGCTCGTCAACGATCTCAACACCGATCATTAAACCACGACCACGTACGTTACCGATACATGGGAATTCTTGAGCTAATTTTTTAAATTCAGCTTGTAAGAAGTCACCACGCTCTTGCGCATTTTGAGCAAGATTTTGTTCGCTAATCGTTTTTAATACGACAAGACCAGTACCCATAGCAAGTTGGTTACCACGGAAAGTACCCGTGTGACCAGCAGGCTGCCAAGCATCAAATTTACGTTTAATACCTAATACTGCAAGTGGTAAACCACCACCTACTGCTTTAGACATTACAACAACATCAGGTTCAATACCTGCATGTTCAAATGCAAACATTTTGCCTGAACGTGCAAAGCCAGCTTGAACTTCGTCTAAAATTAAAACGATGTTGTGCTTTTCAGTCACTTCACGGATTTTTTGCAACCATTTTACTGGAGCTGTAACTACGCCGCCTTCACCTTGAATCGCTTCAAGAATAACAGCAGCCGGTTTTGTTACACCGCTTTCTACATCTTCAATAAAGTTTTCAAAGTAGTAAGTTAAAGCGTCAACACCAGCTTCACCACCTAAACCAAGTGGGCAGCGGTATTCATGCGGATATGGCATGAATTGTACGCCTGGCATTAAACCGTTAACTGCATTTTTTGCACTTAAGTTACCAGTCATAGCAAGCGCACCATGGGTCATACCATGATAACCGCCTGAGAAACTGATCACTGAGCTACGGCCAGTGTAAGTCTTAGCAAGTTTAATTGCTGCTTCAGTTGCGTCTGCACCAGCAGGACCACAGAACTGCAAGCAGTATTCTTCTTTACCACCAGGTAAATATGCTAACAATGCTTCAGTGAATGCATCTTTTAAAGGTGTGGTTAAGTCTAAAGTATGCAATGGCAAACCACTTGCCAAAGTATCTTGAATACTTTGAATCACCGCAGGATGATTATGACCTAAAGCCAATGTACCTGCCCCAGCTAAACAATCAAGGTACTGTGTACCTTCAACATCAGTAACCCAGCATCCTTGTGCTTTCGCTATCGCTAACGGTAATTTACGTGGATAGCTACGAACATTTGATTCCATTTGACTTTGGCGAGTCAAATAATATTCGTTAGTAGCATTAGTGGCAGGGTTAACGGAAGTAACGCTCATATCGGATTACCATCTCTGATAGGGGGAGAAAGAAATAAGTCTGGTGACGATTGGTCCTTTGACTCGGTGCTTTATAGAACTAGTAAAGACACTTATTTTATATCTTGTAACTAGGAGCGCGATGATACCTAATTTTACAAGAAAAAAAACGTCTTTTATGTACTTTACTCATCTAATCTTATTGAAAAAATGTATCATCCCAATAGTTATGATGAATTATCATCATACTATGTGACAACCTAAAGAAAATATTCTTTTTTTATATTACTTTGATTTTTTAAGTTACATTGAAACACTTTAATTTTAAGCTTTTAATTTTTAAAGACTTTATATTTACCAAAATTTAAAAAAACCTGATCTGAATATTACAAATACGCCACAAAATCTGCAAAAGTTATGCATAAGTTATGTTTAACATTTCCTAATGAAAAAAATTAAATTTATATTAATTTTTAAAGGAAAAATTTATGCGTACTTTAGCCGTATCCACCCTTCTTTTAGGTTCTCTCCTTAGCCCTTTAGTTTTTGCTCAGGATGATAATGCTTTGAACTACAATATTGTAAATGTACAAGCAGAAGCTTCTCGCCAAGTTTCTAATGATGAAATGCATGCAACTTTATATATTGAAAAAAGTAACAAACAACCAGCCGAGCTTTCAAACCAAATTAATCAGCTGATGAATCAGGCACTTAATGTTTCTCGTAAATATCCACAAGTAAAAGTGGAAACTGGTGCTCAAAGCACTTATCCAATTTACGATAACGATAGTAATAAGTTAAAAGAATGGCGTGGCCGCGCTGAAATCCGTCTTGAAAGTAAAGACTTTAAAGCTGCTAGCCAGTTAGTAAACGAATTACAGCAAAACTTCCACACTCAATCAATTAACTTTACGGTTTCTGATGAGCAACGTAAAAAAGTTGAAAATGAGTTAATGGTAGAAGCATCTAAAAACTTCCAACAACGTGCTCAAATGTTGACCCAAGCTTGGAATAAAAACCAATATACTTTGGTCACTCTAAACCTGAACACAAATAACTATTTCCCACAACCTGTAATGCGTGCCAGCATGGCTAAATTTGCTATGGCCGAAGCTGCACCAGCTCAAGACATGGCAGCTGGTGAGTCTAAAATTACTGTAAATGCAAACGGTTCAATTCAGTTTAAATAATTTGTTTCTCTAAAAAAAGCCCTGAACTCATCAGGGCTTTTTTTTGACTTATTTTTTAAAAGGTAAAGCATATTTAAAGATACGGCCTACCACCTGTCCAAACTGTTTAGCCAAACTTGCGTTGTTATAATTTAGACCATATTTTTTACATACAGCTTCAACTTTTGGAGCCATTTGGCGATAACGACGCGCTGGGATATCAGGGAATAAATGGTGCTCAATCTGATGGCTCAAATGTCCGCTTAAAATATGTAATGCTTCTGAACCTTTCAAGTTAGAAGAACCACGAATCTGGCGCATATACCAGTGACCACGGCTTTCTTCTTGTAAAACAGACTTTGGAAATACTTCTGCGTCTTTTGTGAAGTGACCACAGAAAATAATCGTAAATGTCCAGATATTACGAAGACCATTCGCAACCAAATTACCAGTGAATACAGGTAAAGCTGCTGGGCCTGCAATTAAAGGGAAGAAAACATAGTCTTTAAAAAGTTGTTTACCAATCTTTTTATTAACAGGTTTTAACTCTTCCAAGAACTTTGCCATACTCTTACGTTTATAAAGGACACGTCCAATTTCAAGATTCTGAATAGCTACGCCCCATTGGAACAATAAACAGAATGGGATGCTATAAACAGGTTGAAGTAAGAAACCCGGCTTCCAGCGTTGCTCTGGGAATAAACGAAGTAAACCGTAACCAATGTCATCATCAATACCTTTAATGTTGGTATAGGTGTGATGTTTATAGTTATGAGTTTGGCGCCAGTTATCAGAAGTACCGACAGTATCCCACTCGTAAGTTTGACCATTAAATTTAGGATCGTTCATCCAGTCATATTGACCGTGCATTACGTTATGACCGAGTTCCATGTTTTCCATAATTTTAGAGAAGCCTAATAGACCTGTTCCTAAAATCCACGCTGGTGGGAACCAACCTGCAAACAAACATGCACGACCTAAAAAGCTACTATAACGAATCGCAGCATAAACACGGCGGATATACTTAGCGTCTTTTTCGCCCAAATCATCCAATACTTCTTGCTTGATCTGATCGAGCTCTTTTGCAAATGCATCAAGTTCTGCTGGAGTCAAATCTCGATTTTTAGGATTTTTAAAATATTCGACTTTCACTGGCATATTCATAAGAGTTCTCTCTTAAAGATCAATAACTAGATCGGATTTTGCTGAGTTCACACAAATTTTGAGTAATTGGCTTGGTTCAGTGTTTTCGCTACCGTTAAGTAAATTACGTGTTGAACCTTGGGATTTATTACAAACACATTTATTACAAATTCCCATACGGCAACCATGAGTTGGTTTAAGACCTTCATGTTCAAGGCTAACCAGAATTGACTGGCCTTTAGGAATTGCAATCACCTTATTAGACTGGGTTAATGTGACATTCACATAACCAATATCATCGGCAGAGCTTTCATTTGTTAAGCTAAATGCTTCTGTTAAAACGGCTGGAGCGTTTTCAAATAACTGCTCAACAGACGCTACAAAACCAGAAGGACCACACGCATAAATTGTGCTGTTTTCTACATCATCAACTAATGCTAAATGCTCTGCATTTAAACGTTCATCATTTGGGGTTTCTTGTGTATAGAAAACCTGATAATTAAAATTCGGATATTGCTGCGCAACTTTTTCAAAGTATTCAACAAAAGCTGCATCTGAACGTTGTTTCACCCAATATAAAAGTTGCACCTGAACTTTATCTAACTGCTGGCTTTGTTTAATCGCAGTAATCAAGCTCAACATTGGGGTAATACCACTACCCGCAGCCAACATAATTAAATTCGGTGTTTTGATGTTTTGTTGCATGTCACCATAAGGTTGACCAAGCTCAAAAACATCACCGATTTTGCTTTCAGAAATAAACCAGTTACTCACAATACCGTCTGCAACTTTTTTTACGGTTAAACGTAAGTGCTGCGCATCAATTTGCGTCAAACTATAAGTACGTTCATAGCGACGACCGGCAATTTCTACAATCACAGGATGATGCTGGCCTGCAACACCCATTTTTACTAGGCGGTTGCATTTTAGCGTCAGGCTCACCATGTCATGAGCGACAAATTCTTTTTTTACAATTTGAACAAGTCCGTGCTTTACAGACCATAAAGGATTAACTTTTTGCAGCCAGAAATTAGCCATTTCTTTATCAAAGATGGCTTGTGTCAATGAATTGAATAGAGAATTTCTCTTTTCGATTGCTTGCATAATTGAAGGCTCTGTCGCTCTTTTTTAATTATTATACACATGTATATATATTTGTATATACACCCGTACTTTTAATTACAATTTCACAAGTTCAGCTTCTAAGGCTATAATCCTGAGAGTTTACAAATATATTGAACAGCATGACCCAATCTTCACTTTCTCAGAACCTGAATGACACACCTCAACAACAAGATGTCATTGAAATTAAAACAGCTACGCGTTCTGTTGGAAGAAAAGCGACAATTACTAAAGAAGAACTTTTTCAGGCCGCTTTAAACCTCATTGGTCCGCAAAAAAGTATTGCTTCATTGAGTTTACGTGAAGTAGCTCGAGAAGCAGGAATTGCCCCAAATAGTTTCTATCGACATTTTAAAGATATCGATGAATTAGCAATTTCTCTAATTGACCGCGCAGGTATCGTTTTACGTAAAATCATTCGTCAGGCTCGCCTACGTGCTTCTTTACAAGAAAGTATTATTCGTAGTTCTGTCGATATTTTCCTTCAACAACTCGATGCCGATGAAGGTAATTTAAGTTTATTACTACGTGAAAGTTTTACAGGTTCTGCTTCTTATAAGGCTGCCGTAGACCGCCAGCTCAACTTTTTTCAGCAAGAGTTGCAAGAAGACTTAATCCGTCTTGAGCGTTTAAATAACAATCACCTGTATCACCCAGACCTTGTTGCAAAAGCAATTACTCAACTTGTGTTTCACATGGGTGCTAAAGTGATTGATTTACCGATCAATCAACGTGCAGAAGTTGCTGAACAAACCATGATTATGATTCGGATGATTTTAGAAGGCGCACGTCATTTAGATGAAGCAAAAATTCGCTAAAATGATCTAATAAATGGCTTGTTGATGAACAGGCCATTTTTATATCTAACTCCCCTATTTTCCAATAAAAATATAATTCACTGATTGAAGCGAATAGCTTGCCAGAGTATAAATAATCATTCCGTTTGCTCTTTCTCCTATATTCCCAACGATCTCAGGGATCAACATGCAAAATTTGAATAATCGTCAAAGTCTGATTGCAAGCTACATTCTTATGGGCATCTTTTTGCTTTCGGTTATCCCATTACATTTATTAGCAAGTTTTTTTGCAGGCTTTCTCATTTATGAAATTATTATTAGCTTAAGTTCAGTTGTAGAACGTTATATTGACGGCCAAAGAGCCCGTATTTTTATTAGTATTTTACTCAGTATTGTCACCATTTCACTTATTGGGTTTTTCATAACGAGTCTAATTAGTTTCGTTGTATACGATCTAAAAGGTGTCGGATTACATAGTATTAATAGCAAGGTTGATCAAACCTTACTTCATTTGCAAGCAGAGATCACAAAATATCTTCCAGGTTATATTCCTGATAGCGTGACAGATCTAAAAGACGAAATCTTTGCATTTATGAAAGATAACGTGACTACTCTAAAAAACACCAGTTCCGATATTTTGCATAACTTCGTGACTATGGTCATGGGATTAATTATTGGTATTTTGGTGGCAATACATGGTTTTCATCGCCGTACGCCTCAGCCTGTTTTTAAGTCACTGCTTATCCAGCGTATTCAAAAATTATCAATTTCATTTAAAAATGTTGTTTTTGCCCAAATAAAAATTTCAGCGATTAACACCCTGCTCTTTATTTTATTCGCCTTTATTTTGTTGCCGCTTTGGGGAGTTCACCTTCCTTTTGCCAAAACATTAACTATTTTGACCTTTATGTTTGGTCTCATTCCAATTTTGGGGAACCTACTTTCAAACACTTTAACGTTTATTGCAGCTCTTACCATTTCCCTAGGACTAGCAGGAGCAGCATTACTTTATCTCGTTTTGGTTCATAAACTTGAATATTTTATTAATGCTAAAATTATTGGGCATAAAATCAATGCAAATGCATGGGAGATTTTATTAGCAATGCTAGTATTTGAGTCAATTTTTGGCTTAGGCGGTTTAATCGCAGCTCCAATTTTTTATGCTTATTTAAAACTAGAATTAAAAGACGCTGGTCTTATCTAACTCAAAATCGATGTATAAAAAAAGCGCCCTCTCGGCGCTTTTTTTATTTTGGGTAAGTTACGGCTTAACCACAACTAACACTTGAATTGCTTCTGGTGTAACAGTTAAACCATCAAGTAAGCTCAAGCCTTCTTTTTGCAGCTTTTGTAAACGTTCAATTTCGTCTTGACGAATACTTGGGTTGAACTGTTTGAGATAAGTTAAACGGTCAATTTCATATTGCCATTTATTGCCATAATGTTCTTTTGCTTGTTGCTGAAGCTGCGGTAAATCAACTTTCGCAATTTCTAACGCTTGTTTATAGCGCTGCTCAATGATATCACGACGAGCTTTAACCACCTGACGACAGCTATTACCATCTAAGTGATGTAAATAAGGTTTTAAAATTGTTGGATCAATCTTTTCAGATAAATCCTGACCATTTTCACTTAACAACACGCGAATGAGCTGTTTCGGTAAACTTGATGGCAAGTTCAGTGACTTCGGAGCAACAACATCCACTTTAAACCAGACTTCAATTAATACTGAGCCCTGCTTTAAAGCGTTGGATTTGAGTACAGCAACATTGGTACTACCAAATGATTGCGTACGGATCATTTCCATAACACTTTCAATGAATGGATGCTCTAAAGTTAAATATTGAGCATCTTCACGAAGCTGAGCTTGATCGCGATAGAAAGTTGCTGTCATACCTTCTTCGTCTAAAGCCAAACCTTGCACTTGCATTTGATCGGTCGGTTTAATAATCACCGTACCATTACTTTGCTCATCAAAATCGATATTGGTTGATGACATGAAACGCTTCACAAACATTGGTAGCGTGGTATTGTCATCATAGTCTTCAAGAGCTTGAACAATTTCTTGTGCCACAATAGGACGACATGAATTATATTCAAGTAAACGATCTCGGCCAGCTTGAAGTTCAGCTTCTAAGGCTTGACGTTGAACATTGACCTCTTCAAGCAAATCTTCAAATGTTTGACCTTGGTCTGCAAGTAAACAGTCTTTTAATTCAACAATAAAATTCTCTTGCAGCGTTTGTGCTGTTGGAGAAATATTGCTGAAAATATTTAGTGCTTCGTTATACCAACGGAACATACGCTCTTGAGCTGTTCCTACAAGGTATGGCACATGAATTTGGATACGGTTTTCTTGCCCAATACGGTCTAGACGCCCAATACGTTGCTCTAAAACATCTGGGTTAGCTGGTAGATCAAATAAAATTAGATCACTGGCGAATTGGAAATTACGGCCTTCCGAACCAATTTCTGAACACAGTAAAATCTGCGCGCCATAGCTTTCTTCAGCAAAATAAGCAGCCGCTTGGTCACGTTCAAGTAAGCTCATGCCTTCATGGAACATTGCAGTACGAATACCTGCATGCAAACGCAACACATTTTCTAAAGATTCAACTACTGGTCCACTACGCGCAATTAAAAGCACTTTTTTATGCTTAAGATCTTTGCGTAAAATTTCCATTAACCATGGCACACGCGGATCATTCTGCATCCATGAACCATCAATTTGTGCTTCTTCAGGCCACATCTGCTCACGCAGTTTACCATTTTTTGACCAATCTTCTGGTGCTGGTAATGGTGCTGGCTGACAATCACGACCTGGGAAGCCCTGTATGGCTTCACGTGTATTACGGAATAAAATACGTCCAGTACCATGACGGTCTAATAATTCGTGAATTGCTCTAAAGCGTTGGTCAGGCTGGTCTTCAATGCTGTGACCTAATAAGCCTTCTAAAGCAGATAAATGCTCTGGGGTTAAAGCTTGATCCGACATCAGCACTTCAGCAATTTTTGCAGTCTGCTGATATTGAGTCTCTTCATCTAAGAAGCGCTCTAAACTACTAAAACGCTGTGGATCAAGTAAACGCAAACGTGCGAAATGACTTTCTACACCTAATTGTTCAGGTGTTGCAGTGAGTAATAGTACCCCTGCTGTATTTTCAGCGAGCTCTTCAATTAAATCGTAACGATCATTCCCGCCTTCTTCTTCGCTCCACATCAAATGATGTGCTTCATCGACTACGAGCAAATCAAAACCAGCTTCTATGGCTTGCTCACGCAAATCATCATGGTCAACCATTAAGTCAACGCTGGCAATAATGCATTGCTCAGTTAAGAACGGGTTAAGCTCTGGATCATGTTCTTTAATAGATGCGGTACGCGTTAAATCAAACAGAGAGAATTGCAAGTTAAAACGGCGACGCATTTCTATCATCCACTGATACTGAAGAGAATCAGGGACTAAAATCAGAATTCGTTCTGAACGACCAGTTTTAAGCTGTTGGTGGATAATTAAACCAGCTTCAATTGTTTTACCTAAACCAACTTCATCGGCAAGTAAAACACGAGGTGCAAAGCGTTTACCAACTTCATGTGCGATATAAAGCTGATGAGGAATCAGGCCAACACGTGCACCGACCATCCCACGTAGAGGACTGGTCTGCATTTGTGCTTGCATCAACATCGCTTCAATACGCAGGTCATACCACTCTTTATAGTCAACTTGACTTGCAAGCAAACGATCTAAAGGTTTAGATAATTGAATTTGCGCACCAATACGAGTTTCATTGAGTGCTTTACGCTCTTGCTCGCCATTTTCTAAAGTACGAACAACGTTGTAACGCAAAACGCCATGACGATCTTCAACAGACTCAACGATCCACTTC
This sequence comes from Acinetobacter sp. 742879, assembly GCF_000588535.1. Classification (NCBI taxonomy): domain Bacteria; kingdom Pseudomonadati; phylum Pseudomonadota; class Gammaproteobacteria; order Moraxellales; family Moraxellaceae; genus Acinetobacter; species Acinetobacter sp. 742879. The sequence goes on from NZ_JFYC01000004.1 coordinate 93,503, forward strand.
TGGCCTTCTTGATCTTGAACTTCATCATTCGTATTGAAGATGATACGAGATAGTGGAGCATTGTTACGCGCATAGACACGTGTCTCATCACTTTTGGGGAATAAAATGCTGACAGATCTTTCATCTACATCAATAAGAACACCTAAACCGAGCTCAGTTTCTGTGTCTGATAGCCAACGTTGACCAATAGCATACTGCTGCAATTTTTCCACCTTTCTCTCAAGTTCGCACTACATATTGTACGATGCAAATTAGCTTATTTTTGCATCTTTTTATGTAGTCTTTAAAGCAAAATTTTGAAGCAAAAACCAATTAAATCGCTTTGCTACAAAAAATCACGCATTAAAATTTTTACATTAAAACGGTACAGGACAGTCAAAAGTTAATGTTTCTGCTGTGACAGGATGATTAAAACTTAACTGTTTGGCATGCAAACATAAACGCGGAACAAGTTGCTGCTCCGGTGTTGCATACAGCGTGTCACCTACAATTGGATGCCCAAGATATTGCATGTGTACACGGAGTTGATGAGATCGGCCCGTAATTGGTGTTAATTTCACACGAGTTACAGGTTGTCCCTGAATCTGAAAATGTTCTATTGCCTGCCAATGTGTTAAAGCAGGCTTGTTGTGAGAAGCGTCGACAATATGTAAAGGTGGTCGGCTTGGGTCATAGATGACAGGAATATCTACAGTCCCCTCACCCTCTAAATGACCTGCGACAAGCGCTTCATATATTTTTGAAGTCTGACGATCTTGAAATTGACGTGCAATTGCACTTTGACCGCGCTTCGATAAACCAAATACTAAAATACCTGAAGTATCTCGGTCTAGACGATGAATGAGCAAAGTTTTAGGTTCAATCGCAACCAACCTTGTCAAAACGCTATCATGTAAATCACCCTTACCAGGAACACTTAAGATGTCCGAAGGTTTATGAATCACCATAAAATCATCATCACGATAGATCAGATGTTCACTTAGAAAATCACTCAAAGTTGTATTCCCAAGGTAAGATGAAAAACAAGCGGGCAATAATAAAAAGCTTACGTCCGAATTACAATGCCGTTCGGGTAAATTAACAGCAGAATTTGCAAATATTATGGATCACTTGAGGTCTATAGTCAGTCAAGGCTTCAATAACTGCATAATATATTGCAATGTCGGTGCTTGCATTATCTCTTCAGCACTTAAGCTCGCACCATTTGCACGCCATAGATCGACTAGATAATTCACAGCAGACTGATCTAGTCCGTAGTTTCTTAAATCAATTTCAGGATGGATCTCCATAGGATGTCGCCCCACCTGTTCAGCAATTGCCAATAAGATTCCTTTATCTGACAAGATATAAGAGGACGGCGCACTTAAAGACCATAACCGCATTAAGCTCTGCGTATTTAAATGTTTTATATGGTCAAAACTGATCTTTTCAACCCATTGGATATGCTGCTCTAGATTAGCCGCCAAGATCGCATCATTTACAACACTGACCTGATCTGTAATCGATAAAACAAGCTGCATGACTTGTTTAAACAGAGGCGACAAATCACCTGCCATCATAACTTGGGCTTTAGTATTTGATGACAAACGCTGACCAAGCTCCAACATGGTTTGTTGAAGCTGAGATGTCTCAATAAAAATAATTGGAATTTCGAGTGATTGAGCGCGCTTAATCAACAATTCCAAATGATTCGCCAATGGTTGCTCAGACCAATCTGGTCGTAGTTTAAGCTCATTGAGCCCAACCATGAGCAAAATACTTTGCGCTGACTCAATTGACCAATTTGAAGTACTTGCAGCTAATTGGATTTTTCGAGGTAAGGGATAAAACATTGTTCTCTACAAATATAAAAATAGCTCAAATTAAAAAGCCCGTTTAACACGGGCTTTTTTGCTCACTTCATTTCAGCGAATGTTTCTTTTGCAGCCTGAATCGTAAATTCAATATCTTCATCAGAATGTGCAGATGAAATAAAGCCTGCTTCAAATGCTGAAGGTGCCAAGTTTACCCCACGCTTTAACATGCCATGGAAGAACTTTTTGAAAGCTTCAATATCACATGCCAACATTGAGTCAAAGCTTGTAATATCTTCTTGGTCAGTAAAATAAAGACCGAACATTGCGCCAGCTTGCTGAGTCTTAAATGGAATACCCGCTTCATCAGCTGCAGCTTGTAAGCCTGCAAGTAGCTTTTCAAGTTGAGCAGATAATTTGCTGTAAAAGTCAGGTTGGCGTAAATGTTTAAACATCTCGATACCAGCACGCATAGCAAGTGGGTTACCAGATAATGTACCTGCTTGGTATACACCGCCTAAGGGCGCGATACATTCCATGATTTCACGCTTACCACCAAATGCACCAACAGGTAAGCCCGCACCAATAATTTTGCCTAAAGTTGTTAAATCTGGCTTAACGTTATAAACCGATTGCGCACCGCCTAAAGCAACACGGAAGCCTGTCATCACTTCATCAATAATGAATACAGATTTATATTCATCACAAATATCGCGAATGGCTTGTAAGAAACCATCAATTGGTTTCACCATATTCATGTTACCCGCGACTGGTTCAATAATGACACCCGCAATTTCATGGCCGAACTTAGCAAAGCATTCTTTTAATGCAGCAATATCGTTGTAAGGTAACGTTAAAGTATGTTTAGCAAAATCAACAGGAACACCTTTTGAAGTCGGTTCACCTTCACCTAAAGTGAGTAAACCTGAACCTGCTTTTACTAAAAGTGAGTCTGAGTGGCCGTGGTAACAACCTTCAAACTTCACGATTTTGTCACGGCCAGTATAACCACGCGCTAAACGAATAGCGGTCATGGTCGCTTCTGTTCCTGAGTTAGTCATACGCACCAATTCAATTGATGGCATGATTTCACAGATAATATCTGCCAACGTTGTTTCGTGTACGGTTGGTGCACCAAAACTTAAGCCATCTTCTGCTGCTGTTTGTACAGCCTTAATAATCTCTGGATGAGCATGACCTAAAATCATTGGTCCCCAAGAACCAACATAGTCAACATAACGCTTACCATCGACATCCCATAAATAAGCACCTTTTGCTTTCTCGATGAAAACAGGTGTTCCTCCAACGCCATTAAAGGCACGTACCGGAGAGTTCACACCACCTGGAATGTGTTTGCTGGCTTGTTTAAATAACTGTTCTTGCTTTGGAGATAAACTCATGGAAATGCTCGTCTTAAATATCTAAAAAATAATTTTGAAAGCTTAAGAAAATAATTGTGCCCAGGCCTGTACACGGGCAGGAATTTCAGCAGTTGATCGGCCTAATATATCACTAATGACTGCACAGAGGTCAGCCCCAGCCTCAATCACTGGTTTTGAGTTTTCAACAGTTAAACCACCAATCGCACAAATTGGTACATCATATTGGGCTGCTGCTTGCTTAATCACTTCGATCCCCACATTACCCGCTTCAGGTTTTGTAGAGGTCGCATAGACTGCACCAAATGCAATATAAGTCGCGCCATCTGCAATTGCTTTTTGTGCAAGCTCTAAAGAATTCAGACAAGTACGACCAATAATGACGCCTTCTGGTAATTGCGATTTTGCATCGGTAATTTCACCGTCACTTTGACCTAAATGCACACCTAAACCAAACTGAGCGGCAAGTTTTAAGTCATCATTAATGACAAAAGGAACCTGATATTTTTCACACAATAATTTGATTTGTTCGACTTCAGCGGGTTGGTCTGCTTTGTCTATTTTCTTACGGCGGTACTGTAAAATTGCGACCTGACGAGTTGCGAGTGCGGCATCTAGTTTTTCTAATAATAGTTGGATTGGGTCATCATTGGTAATGAGGTATAAACCGCGCATACTCTACTCTCGCTTTTGAAAACTTCGCTAGTATAACGGATTTATAAGTCATCATAAGTACCGATTGATATAGGCTTACCAGTACCAATCGGTATATTAAGAATAGAAATAAAAATTAACTCGGAATTTTATCGTGCTTACGATCAACCAAACTCAAACGGCCACGTGCAACATCAGACAACATTCGCCAATCAGAAATAAAGCTATAGAAAGGTTGTTTAAAACTGGCAGGTTTATTTTTTTCAAACGCAAAATGTCCAACCCAAGCATTTGCGTAGCCTGCTACCAAACCATAGAGTACATATTTGGCTTGCTTCTTACGGACTGCTTTTGAAAAAAAGTATACACCAATGCTACTGCCCACCACGTGTAAGCGTCTGCTCATAATGTTACGGTGTTCAGTTAAATAAAAACGATAAAATTCCTGATAGTTTTTAATCGGCAATTCAAACTCTGGCTGAGCTTCATGGCTAAAGTTTACTGGTGCATTCACGATCATCTTCCTGATTTTTATTTGATCAAAACGTCACCTGATTGTACACCTAAATAAAAGTGTAGCGTCATATGTTTGATTGTAACTTTCTCTATCAAAACCATTATTTTTAGAGCTAAGCTATTATACTTATTCAAGATAGTCTAAATACCTGATTCAGGGAGATATATTATGGTCGAAGTCGAACTAAAGTTTCAGTTACCTGAATCGAAGAAAAAAACTGTCCAGCAATACTTAAAAAAACACAAAGCAAAGAACATTCACTTACAGGCAAAGTATTACGACACGCCAGATCGCCTACTTGCAAAAAACGGTATGGCCTTACGTTTACGTAAAGAAGATGATCAATGGGTACAAACATTTAAAGCCGCAGGTCAAAGCCATCTCCACCGTGTTGAAGAAGAAATTCATTTAGGTGTATATGACCAAGAACCTGACTTAAACCTTGAGTTATACCAAGATAATAAAGTGGTAACTGATTTAATTAATGCGGCCTTAGGAACGCAAGCTGAAAAACTAAGTTTGCAGTTTGAGACTGATGTACAGCGCACCTATCATGTGTTTGAAGCAGATAATACAGCGATTGAAGTTTGCTTAGATGATGGTGTCGTAAAAACAGCAGATGCACAAAGTGTAATTTGTGAAGTCGAATTTGAACTCAAGCAAGGGGCTGTGAAAACTCTAATTCAGTTTGCGCAGCAATGGATTAATCGTTACTCACTTTGGCTTGATGTAAGAAGTAAAGCCGAACGTGGCAACTTATTAGCACTAGGGCTAGCTGCCTCACCTGCTGTTCATGCTAAAAGTCTGACATTAAATAAAGATATTACTGCTGAACAGGCTCTAAAAAAGATTGTCGAAAACTGTTTAGGGCAATTCTTACCAAATATGGCTGTCATTGCCGATGGAGTTGCCGAAGCTGAGCATATCCATCAGGCACGGGTAAGCTTACGTCGTTTACGCAGTGCGCTTAAACACTTCTCTGGCTGGTCAGGCGAGCTAAATCCTGTTTGGGAAGAACAAATTGCTGAGCTTTTCCGTAAACTTGGAGACACTCGTGATGAAGATGCGATTCGCACCGAAGTGTTACCTATTATTCAACAACACGGTTCACCTGAACTTTTACTACCAGTTTCAGCCCAGCCCTCAAAAGAACTCTCAACAATCTTTACCTCTGCGGACACGATTAAGCTATTACTCGATTTATTAGCATTTGCTTATTCAGAAGAAGATTCAGACAGCAAAACAGGTGGATTAAAAAAACACATTAAAAAGAGTTTAGATAAGTTACATCATAAAGTGATTAGTAATGCTGAACACTTCTCTGAGCTTGAAGTGACTGAACAACACAAAATAAGAAAGCAAGCTAAGCAGTTACGTTATTGTGTTGAGTTTATTTCGAGTCTTTATCCAAATAAAAAAGTACAGCAATATTTAAAACAGCTACAACCTGTGCAAAATACTCTAGGTCAATATAACGATTTGTTTATTGCAGAAGGTATTTTTAACAATGTGGTTGAACAAGATCCGTCTTTTTGGTTTGCCTTAGGTTGGGTCAAAGCCAAACAGCCACAATTACAAAAGCGCTCAGCAAAAGCTTTACAAACTTTTAGTCAGGCTGAAACTTTCTGGTAATTTATAAAAAGTCGCTGTAAACGTGCAGCGACTTTTTATCGGTATTTACCAAATACTTTCCATACGCCGTTATCTGCTAACGGATCACTATAGCTATCGCTGCGTTGCTTTCTTGGCTTATCACGAGCATCGACCAGTTTAAAATGCGGTTCAACCCCTAGCACAATCCCATTGGTATAAAACCGTGAACGTGTATATTCGCTTTGCCCATGTTGAAACACATAAGTTCTTAAATCGATGAATTCACGGTGAGCAACCAAAGCCGCGGTATCATCACTTTGCAACCATTCTTGCATCGTAAATATCTGGTCTGTTTCAAACTGCCCGCACTTTTCAATAAGACTCGCAACACCGCGAAAAGTTTTAGATTCTTTTGCGCGTGTTTTATTAATCCGAATTCGGTCTACGTGAAAAAAGAATAGCGGTAAATTTAAATGGCTTGGCAAATGAATCGCATCTGGTAATTCATCTTCCATAAATGGCTGAAAAAGCTCTTGTGCTCTTTCAATTAACCCCTGCCATTGTTGGTAATAATTTTCGACTTCTTCTTGCAAGCCATAATAAATCGGTAGCCCTTCAACATGCTCTAAATATTGAGGTGGGAAAACATGCTGGCGTAATAAAGCAATATCTGTTTTTAAACTTTGAATAGCAATCGCATCTTGCATATTAGTCTCTCCTACCAATACTTAGGCTATTTACAGACTAAGTCAAAGGTTTTGTTTCCGCAAGCGTTTGCCTATAATAAGCAGCTCTATTTTTGCGGGAATAAGTCATGTCTCAAAAGATTAATGCAACAGATATTACTGAAGAAGAAGCGTTAAATGCGGTTTTCTTTGAGCGTGCGGATGAATTTATTAAACAAGCTAATGATTTTTGTCGCCCGCCAAAAGATAAAAAAGTTGATCCAGCTGAGCTACGTGGTCAAGTGAGTGCTGCAATGTTATTTGCTACTGCCCGCTTCAATACATGGGTAGCAGCAAATAACTTTAAAGATGGTAATGAAATGCGTGATGCAAAAGATCAGGTTATGTCTTACCTTCTTCAGCAATTTCAGATGATGCTTGAAGATAACTTCGATGAATATTGTGAACAATTCGAAAATTATTTACGTTTCCGTAAAAATGAAGATTTTCACGCGCACAAACATGATCATTAATATGATTTAAAGACCCAAATAAAAAGCCACATTTGAGTGGCTTTTTATTTGCGAGAAGACTTTATTTCTTTGCTGCCTGACCATATTGATCAGCCATCACTTCGACCAAATGTTCAGGTTTAATATACTTCTTAATTACGCTGTTAACGTCAGCAACAGTCAATTTAGTTAACTCTTGATCATGACGAATTCGGTCTTGCAATGTTTTGTTTGTTTCAAGCTGTAGATTTAACATGCCATGAATATTACGTTCATCTTCTAAAGCCGTAACTCGTTTCTTCATGATATCTGCTTTAGCAGCTTCAAGCTCTTGCTCAGTTACCCCATTTTTAACCAAGTCATTTAACACTTTGTGTATTGAAGCAGACACTTGTGCTGAGCGACCTGAAGTATAATTTGCACTAATACTCAAAGCTCCTACATTCGTGTCACGATCAAGTTGCAGCCCACTTCCAAAACCATAGACTAGCGCATTTTTCTCACGAAGCTCTTGAGCCAAACGTGATGAAATTTGAGACTCACCTAAAATATAGTTCATTAAAATGAGAGCAGATGCATCTGGATGGTTTTTCCCAACTGGAATTGAAAGGACACTTTGGTAGCTACCAAATTCGCGCTGCTCAGACAGAACATGAACTTGCTGTGCTGGAAAATCAACGTGATCAATCAAGATTTTTTGATATGGTTGCTTACCGTTCCAACGACCAAATTCCTGATTCAGTAATTTCTGCATCTTCTTCGCATCAAATTCGCCTGTAATGGCAATTTGAGCATGGTTCATTGCAAAGAAACGCTCATATAACTCTTTCACTTGCTCTTGAGTTGCGTTTTTCAACTGCTGTTTTGCCAGTTCAGGTTCGAAGTGATAACGCAAATCACCCGGTTGATATTCTTCAAGTAAACGTGAAAGTGTTAAACCCGCCACTACATCTGGCTCGGTATAAGGACGATCTAGGCTTGATAAACTTTGCGATTTAATTAAATCAAATTGAGATTGTTCAAATTTCGGATTTTTCATCACATCAAGAACAAACTTGAAAAACTCATCAAATTTTTCTGATTTAGACTGAATATTAATGGTCATGCCATTGCCGTCAGCACTTGCATAAGCCGCACCGCCTGCATCAATTGATTTATCGGCAATATCTTGCAAACTGTATTTATCAGAACCACGGAGCAATAAGTATGAGGTTAGATCAACTACTGTACCTTTATTAAATAAAGATTTTTCTGTTCCGAAGTCCATCGTAATCGTTGCATAAGTACGATCATCGCGTGTTTCAACTGGGAATAAAGCATACTTCATTCCATTTTTTAGTTTTCCACGGATAATTTTTTTCTCATTGCTTTCAACATATTGCTTAGAAGTTTTTAAAAACTCAGCAACTTCTTGTTGATATACCTTCGGATCTTTTAAAGGCTCGGCCTTTGCTTCGACCTGATCTAGAGTTTTAGGTGTCTCTTTTGAATTTTGCTGTTGCGCTTTTTTCTGGTCTTCAGGTGTTGGCAAAATATCGCCATCAATACGATGATCAGCCACAAGGAACTGTTTTAAAGTTTGATTCACATCATCTAGCTTAACTTTTTCTACAGAATCTAAATCTTTAAAATATTGATCCCATTGCCCGCCAGCGACGGTGTAATCACTTAACCGTGACCCAAGTGCTACCGCATCTTTCGTGATTAAGTCACCTTGAGTTTTCATTAAACTTTTAACACGATTTAATTCAACTTCAGTAAACGGCTTCCCTTTTTCAATGCCTGCTAACAAAGAACTTTCAACTTTTTTAGGGTCATTACTTGGTGAATAAATAGCGCCTAGAAAAACCACATTAAAATCTTGGTCTAACCAAGTACTAGCTTCAACATTTGTGGTAATACCTGTTTCCACCATATTTTGGTATAGGTGACCACTTGGTTGCATGGTATATAACAAAGGAGCTAAAGCGAGTGTCGGCTGAATTTTGGTATTTTTACCATTCATATAGATATGGAATTTAGCCAGATCACTGCCCTTTTTCACCATGAATTGACGATTTCTTATTTTTGTAGAGTCAAGCACAGGAATCTGTACAGTTTTAGGAACCGCTCTTGCCGCAATTGGACTAAAATATTGATCTATTGTTTTTAAGACATCAGTCTTATCAAATTTACCTGAAATGACCATAACAGCATTATTAGGTGCATACCAGCTACGATAGAACTGGTTTAATTCAGGCATTTTAATCGATTTAAGTTCAGGCAAATCACCAATCGGTAAACGTCCTAAATATTGATTACCGTAGGCTGACTTCCACATTTGATCCATCAGCACAGCAAATGGCTGATCCATGCGAACTTCACGTTCACGCTTTACGATTTCAATTTCGGAAGGAACAAACTTTTCTTGAAGAACTAATTTATCCATACGCTCAGATTCAAGATACAGTACCTGATCAAGCGCGGTTTTTTCTGGACGAACGATATTGGTATATTTTGTTGAATAATAATCAGTGCTGGCGTTTGTCATCAATGTATATTGATCTAAACGACGCTGGAATTCTTCCCCTTTAACATTTTGTGTCCCCTTAAAAGCCAAGTGCTCAAGCAAATGAGCTAAGCCACTTTTACCTTGCGGGTCATTTAATGAGCCTGTTAAATAAATGGTATTAATAAAGATTTTATTTTCTTTGTCATTCGGTGCAAGCACAATCCGAAAACCATTATCTAATTTATATTCCTCAATATTTTGCTTACTTTTTACTAGTGTAGTTTGTGCCCAAGACGCAGCACTTAAACCAAGAATACATAGGGAGAGTGTCAGTTGTTTAAACTGCATAAACATATAAATACCAATTAATTTGAATAATAAAAAATCAATAGTTGTGGGACTATAGTAGGAAATTTGAACTAACTTTCATAGTAAAGTTTTGAAAAAAAAGCCGTTTATTTAAACGGCCTTATATTTTAAGGAAAAATTTCAGCTTGCATATAAAGCTTCCCATACCCTGAAACTTCAATACGTTCCTGATTCAGGACATTGCAATATAAAACGCCTCCACGGCTAGAAGCCTGATAAGCAATAATATTATTTTTAGCGAGTTTCTCTGCCCATAATGGCGCTATTGCCGTATGAATTGAACCCGTAACCGGATCTTCTTCAATGCCCGCGACAGGTGCAAAATAACGCGATACACAATCATATTGTTGATCGGCTTTTGAGGTGATTGCAACATCCATCCCTGCAGTAGTAATCGCAGTTCTCTTACCTAGAGCTTTGAGCAAATTCATGTCAGGCTGCTCATCTAATACATCTTGTACTGATTGATACTCAACAATGTAGGCTTGAACATTTTGATAAACTGCTTTAAAAGGTTTTGTTAAAGCTTGACGTAAAATAGCTGGATAATCTTCAACTTGATGAGCTTTGCGAATTGGAAAATCCATTCTGATTTTACCGTCTTCATCTTGGTGAACTACAAAAAGACCTAAGTTTCGAACATGGAAATTAATGGTCTTTTTCTCGGTAAAATCTTTAAATAATACGAAAGCGCTGGCAAGCGTGGCATGCCCACAGAAATCAACTTCAACCGTTGGCGTGAACCAACGGATTTCATAGTTTTCAGAGTCTATAATTTTTACAAAAGCAGTTTCAGACAAATTATTTTCAAGTGCTATCTTCTGCATTAAATCTACATCTAACCACTCTTTTTCAACAACGACAGCGGCTGGATTTCCACGAAATAACTCTTTTGTAAAAGCATCGACTTGATACATTTTCATGATAGTGCTCTCTTTTGTAATAGGCCTATTTTCGAAAATTATTTAAAAGAAAAACAGATACAGTTTTTTTAAAATTAACATCACAGTGGCAATTTATGCATATAAAAAAAACGGCTCATCCAGAATAGCGAGCCGTTTTTTTATTGATTTTTAATGATGTTGAGTTAACTCAATTTCATCTTCACTGTTTAATATTTCTTTATCAGTCTGACCCATCAATTGGCTCGTAACAACACCAGCAGTCATCGAACCATTTACGTTTAACGCAGTACGCCCCATATCAATGAGTGGCTCGATTGAAATAAGAAGTGCAACCAACGTTACAGGTAAACCCATTGCAGGAAGCACAATCAACGCAGCAAAAGTCGCACCACCACCTACTCCTGCAACTCCAATTGAACTTAAGGTCACAATACCGACTAACGATGCAATCCACATTGGGTCTAAGGTGTTAATACCCATGGTAGGTGCAACCATCACTGCCAACATTGCAGGGTACAAACCCGCACAGCCATTTTGACCGATAGTGGCACCAAAAGAAGCAGAGAAACTTGCAATTGATTCAGGCACACCTAAACGACGAGTTTGTGTTTCAATGCTCAGTGGAATACTGGCAGCACTTGAACGGCTGGTAAATGCGAAAGTCAGAACAGGAGCAACTTTTTTGAAGAACTTAACTGGAGAAACACCTGTCAGGGTTAAAATAATGGCATGCACGACAAACATGATGGCTAAACCTAAATAAGATGCCACCAAGAAACCGCCTAGATTTAAAATATCTGCGACGTTTGAACTTGCCACGACTTTGGTCATGAGGGCAAAAACACCATACGGCGTAAGTGTCATCACTAAGCGCACAAGCTTCATTACCCATGACTGCAACGTCTGAATCGCAGTCAGAATACGTTGACCTTTTTCTGGATCGTCCTTCATTAGGTTAAGCGCTGCTATACCTAAAAAGACGGCGAAAATAACTACACTAATAATTGATGTTGGGTTTGCACCCGTTAACTCAGCAAATGGGTTACTTGGAATAAAGGAAAGAATAAACTGCGGTACACTTAAATCGGTAACTTTGCCTACATAGTCCGTATTAATGGCAGTTAAGCGTGCAGTTTCAGCAGCACCTTGCACCAAACCTTTTGCAGTCAAGCCAAACAGGTTGGTAACAAATACCCCTACCAGTGCAGCAATCAGTGTTGTAAAGAGTAAAGTACCGATCGTATAAAAACTGATTTTGCCTAAAGATGAGGCTTGGTGTAATTTTGCCACCGCTCCCAAAATAGACACAAATACCAAAGGCATCACGACCATTTGTAAAAGTTTTACATAGCCATTTCCAACGATATTAAACCAGCTAATAGATTCAGCAAGAATCGGATGGCCACCGCCATAAATCAAATGTAGTCCTAAACCAAACACCACACCTAGAACTAAGCCAGCCAGAACTTTTTTAGATAAGCTCCAGTCCGTTTTACGTGTTTGGGCGAGTAAAAATATTAACCCGACAAAAACCACAATATTGATGATTAAGGGTATATTCATTCCCAAACTCCAAATTATTGCTTGTGTCATCTTTCAAGGGGGCATATTTGACCATAGCCAGCCTATATAAACTACCCTTTTCCACAATTTTATAGCATCAAGATGATTACAAACCTCTGTGAGAATATAAAATGACTTTTTCATACATATATATCACTTTTAAAACATAAGTTACGTTAGATATTTATGTATAAAAATTAAGCGCATTTCTGTATAAATTGTTGCTCAATAAAACAAATAAATTGCTTTAAATTGGTTCCCCATGTTTCAGGAGGCTGGGCGACCAAATAAGTAGTGAAATGTGCAGATTCAGTGTTAATTTCAAAACAACTTAATGAGACTTTATCGGCTACTTTATTCAGATATGACTTTGGCAATAAAGCAAAACCGACACCTAATTCCACACAGCTTACAATGCCATCCAGACTGCCCATTTCCATAATTTGCGAAGGTGGCACACTGTGATCATTTAAAAACAACTCAATTGCATGCCGATAGGAACATCCTTGTCGAAATGCAATAAATCGAGTCTTTGCGAGGGTGGCAATGTCGGGAAAATCAATTTGTTGTTTTGGGCAAACCAAAACCAGTTGTTCTTGCCACACCGGAAAACTATATAGCTCTGGAATCACATATTTAGAAGCGACAAAAGCACAATCGACTTCTCCTTGTTGCACAGCATTTAACAAATATCCTGTCGGGTGAGTTTGAAGTTCAAGCGGCAAATTCGGATGTTGCTGCATACATTCATTAAGCAATTGCGGAAGTCGTATTGCTGCTGTCGTTTCCATACTGCCCAAACGAATAGTTTCATTCGGGTCAATATCACCTTCTCGGAAGATTGTCTTCGCTTTATTATGCAGTGCGATCATTTGCACAGCATAACTATGTAGCTGGTGTCCTGCATTGGTTAATGTAACGGGGTTATGACGATTTAATAAAATCACACCTAACTCTTCTTCAAGCTTTTTCACGTGGCTCGTGATATTGGATTGAACCGTACACATTTTTTGTGCAGCCAATGAAAAACTTCCACTCTCTGCAACCGCTAAAAAAAACTCTAAAGACTTAAGCAACATGCCACTATCTCAAAACAAGATAATTAATATCATATTAAATCATTTCTAATGATAAATAAACTCGCTTTTAATAATAAAAAAATTGAGAGATTTCTCATGTCTACATTCTATCGAATGAGCCTGCTTGTCTTTTTAGCGACTTGCCTAGGAATTGGTATTTTTAGATTTTCCTATACCGCACTCATGCCTATTATGATTGTGCAATATGGATGGACTCATGATTTTGCAAGCTATTTAGGAAGTGCAAATTTATTGGGCTATCTGGTTGGCGCATTATTGGCACTGTTTAGCATTAAAGAAAAATCTATACCCGCTTTGATTATAACTTCGGCGGTTTTAGGTAGCTTAAGCCTACTCTGCTGTTCTTTTATACACATGTCTTTGGCTTGGTTTGTTCTCTGGCGCACCATTTCAGGTATTGCTGGCGGCTTACTTATGATTTTGGCGCCTAGCTTTGCAATGAAATACATTCCCACCACGCAAAGATTAAAAGTTAACTTTTTAGGATTTAGCGGGATTGGTGTAGGGGTTTTATCCGCCACTATTATTATTCCTCTACTTCAAAATATGCCTGTTCATTATGTTTGGAATATTTTTGCGGGTCTTTCTCTATTAGGAAGCTTAACTCTTTATCGATTATTAAGTCGTAATACTGCCCAGATTCTTAAACCGCAATCTACTACTCTACAAGCCTCACAAAAATCACGTATAGGCCTTGTCATTATTATTGCCTATATGTGTAGTGCCTTTGCATATATTCCACACTCTTTGTTTTGGATGGATTATTTATCTGGAACTCTGCATTTCCCCTTACAACAAAGGAATTTATTTTGGGTTCTCTATGGAGTGGGAAGCTGCATTGGTGCATTTGTCGCTTATTGCTTAAGCCGACTGGTGGAATATATACAGGCCATTAAATGGTTATATACCATTTACAGCTTAGCCGTTGTTTTGCCGTTCCTTTCACATACCGCATCTTTACTGGCCTTATCTTCGCTTCTGACAGGCTTACTGACTCCCGCAACCGTATTTATTAGTTCTTATAGTCTGCTACAGATTTATGAGCACCGTTATCAAAAGCTTTGGAGCCTTGCCACTATTGGGTTTGCTAGCACTCAGCTTTTAGGTGGGATTGTCATTAGTACTTTGCATCATTTGCATTGGTCTTATGCACATCTCTTTCTTTTGGGTGGAACCGTTCTTCTCTTTGCGGTTTGCCTTTTACTTCCTGTACGCCCTTCTTTCATCTCAACCCTCGGAGAAACCGAATCATGAAATCTCTGTTCTTCCCGCTATTTTTAATTGCCTTTGTTCTTGTTATTCAGGCCATAGATCAGAGTTATCAAAAGAAAGTCGGCATCACGAAGACCACTAAGCACTCTGAATTTTTACAATAAAAAAAGCCCTCAACCGAGGGCTTTTTTATAGAAGATTACTCTCCCATGTGCTTAATAATCGCATCACCAAACTCAGAACAACGTAACAAGGTTGCTCCCGGCATTAGTCGCTCAAAATCGTAAGTTACGGTTTTGGCTGCAATTGCTCCAGAAATTCCTTTAATGATCAGATCAGCAGCCTCTGTCCACCCCATATCACGCAGCATCATTTCCGCAGAAAGAATAATAGAACCAGGGTTTACTTTATCCTGTCCCGCATATTTAGGTGCAGTACCATGAGTTGCTTCATACACTGCAATAGCACCACCAATATTTGCACCTGGTGCAATACCAATGCCGCCAACCTCTGCTGCCAAAGCATCAGAAATATAATCACCGTTTAAATTTAGCGTGGCAATCACAGAGTAATCGGCTGGACGCATGAGAATCTGCTGTAAAAATGCGTCTGCAATGACATCTTTGATAATGATGTCTTTACCCGTTCTAGGGTTTTTAATTTTAACCCATGGACCACCATCAATCAGTTCTCCACCGAAACGATCTAGAGCCAATTCATAACCCCACTCTTTAAATGCGCCTTCGGTGTATTTCATGATATTGCCCTTGTGAACCAACGTCACAGAAGGCTTGTCATTTTCGATTGCGAACTGAATGGCTTTACGGACTAAACGCTGTGTTCCTTCTTTCGATACAGGTTTAATTCCAATGCCACATCCTTCAGGGAAACGGATTTTTGTGACACCCATTTCTTCTTGAAGGAACTTAATGACTTTTTTTGCCTCTTCAGAATCAGCTTTCCATTCAATCCCTGCATAGATATCTTCCGAGTTTTCACGAAAAATCACCATATCGGTTAATTCGGGGTGTTGAACGGGTGATGGAACGCCTTCAAACCAACGCACTGGACGTACGCAAACATATAGATCTAATTCTTGGCGCAATGCAACGTTGAGTGAACGAATACCTCCACCTACTGGTGTGGTTAAAGGACCTTTGATTGATACAACAAACTCGCGAAGTGCTTCAAAAGTTTCTTCAGGCATATAGTTGCCATAAATTTTATTGGCTTTTTCGCCGCAATACACTTCCATCCATTCGATTGAGCGTTTGCCACCGTAAGCTTTTAAAATCGCAGCATCTACGACTGCTTTCATGGTTGGTGTAATATCCACACCAATACCGTCGCCTTCAATGAAAGGAATAATTGGATGATTTGGTACGTTCAGTGATAGGTCTGCATTTACTTTGATTTTGTCGCCGTCGGCAGGAACCACGATCTTCTGATAACCCATTGTGTAGATTCTCCCT
This sequence comes from Acinetobacter sp. 742879, assembly GCF_000588535.1. Taxonomy (NCBI): domain Bacteria; kingdom Pseudomonadati; phylum Pseudomonadota; class Gammaproteobacteria; order Moraxellales; family Moraxellaceae; genus Acinetobacter; species Acinetobacter sp. 742879. The sequence goes on from NZ_JFYC01000004.1 coordinate 109,728, forward strand.
TTTATAATACTTAATTAACTAAAAATAATTATCGATAAACAATACTTTCAACTTTTATTAACGCATAATAGCTTAATCGAATTTAATTCTTTTTGAGATTTATGTGGGAAATAAGCAAATTTCCCACTTAAATATAGCTCAATGTTTTCTCTAGTTATTTGAAAGAAGAAGCCATTTTTTATGAAAATTGTGATTCTCAACAAGCCATATGACGTTCTCTCCCAGTTTCGTAAAGACGAAGCGCACATGACCGTCTCTGACTTTGTTGATGACCCGACTTTGCGCTTGGCAGGCCGTCTTGATATGGACTCTGAGGGTTTAGTTTTTTTAACCGATCATGGTGGTCTGAATCAGTTCATTACCAACCCTGCAAATAAAAAATACAAAACGTATTTAGTTCAAGTTGATGGCGATGTAACCGAAGAAGCGCTTGAGCAACTTCGTAAAGGTGTAGAACTGAATGATGGTATGACGCTTCCTGCAAAAGCCATTAAAGTAAGTGAACCTGAATGGTTATGGGAACGCAATCCACCCGTACGTTACCGTGCAAATATTCCAACATCTTGGATTGAGATTTCAATTTGTGAAGGCCGTAACCGCCAAGTTCGTCGTATGACTTCTGCAGTAGGTTTTCCAACTTTACGTTTAATTCGTACTAAAATTGGCTCAATTGACTTAGTTCAACTTGGCTTAAGACCGGGTGATGTAAAAGAAATTGAACCATTACTCTACCCTGACTTTAAAGATGTACCAGCTGAACAGCCTTATCGCTCGCGTTCATACGTGAAAAAGCCAGGCGGTACGGGTGGCAAACCAATGGTTCGCAAGAACAAAGATGGTTCTGCTAAAAAGTCTGGGACAAAACGTATTTGGCAAATGGATGAAAGCGAGAAACCACGTCGTAAGACTAATGGTACAACTCGTCCAAATACCAAAGCACCACGTGGTCGTGGCCGCAATGGTCGATAAGATTTAATCTTTTAAAAGCTCACATCAGTGGGCTTTTTTAATGTCTTTTATTTTAGGCAATAAAAAACCGGTGCATATGCACCGGCTCTTAAGCTATTTACTAACGAGTTAGTAATTAAGCCTCAACTGTTGCAAGAGCTGCATTAAATGTAGCACTTGGACGCATTACAGCATTTACTTTAGTTGGGTCAATTGCGTAGTAACCACCGATGTCCGCTGGTTTACCTTGTACTTGAGCAAGTTCAGCAACAATCTTCTCTTCATTTTCAGCTAAAGCTTTAGCAAGAGGAGCAAATTTAGCTTTCAACTCAGCATCTTCGTTCTGAGCAGCAAGTGCTTCAGCCCAGTAAAGTGACAAGTAGAAGTGGCTGCCACGGTTATCGATTTCACCAGTACGACGTGATGGAGACTTGTCATTGTCAAGCAATTTACCAGTCGCTTCATCAAGTGTCTTCGCAAGTAACTTAGCACGAGCATTATTTTCTTTAATGCCCATTTCTTCTAAAGATACTGCAAGGGCAAGGAACTCACCAAGTGAATCCCAACGTAAGTGGTTTTCTTCAACAAGCTGTTGTACGTGTTTAGGAGCTGAACCACCTGCACCAGTTTCGTACATACCACCGCCCGCCATAAGCGGAACGATAGACAACATTTTTGCAGAAGTACCAAGTTCCATAATTGGGAACAAGTCAGTTAAGTAGTCACGTAAGATGTTACCAGTCACAGAAATCGTGTCTAGGCCACGTACTACGCGCTCAAGTGTGTAACGCATTGCACGTACTTGAGACATGATTTGGATATCAAGACCAGTCGTATCATGATCTTTTAAGTACTTTTGTACTTTCTTGATCAATTCATTTTCGTGTGGACGGTACGGGTCAAGCCAGAAGATTGCAGGCATGCCTGAGTTACGTGCACGAGTTACTGCAAGTTTAACCCAGTCACGAATCGGAGCATCTTTAACCTGACACATACGCCAGATATCGCCTTCTTCAACATTTTGAGTCAATAACACTTCACCAGTGTCAAGATCGGTAATGTTTGCAATACCCGCTTCTGAAATCTCAAAAGTCTTGTCGTGAGAACCGTATTCTTCAGCTTTTTGGGCCATCAAACCAACGTTTGGTACTGTACCCATAGTCTTCGGATCGAAGTTACCATGCCACTTACAGAAATTGATCATTTCTTGGTAAATACGGGCAAATGTTGATTCTGGCATAACAGCTTTAGCATCATACTGCTTACCATCAGCACCCCACATTTTACCACCAGCACGGATCATTGCTGGCATAGAAGCATCTACGATGATGTCGTTTGGAGAGTGGAAGTTTGTGATGCCTTTTGCAGAGTCAACCATTGCAAGTGCAGGACGGTGTTCTTGACAAGCATGTAAGTCTTCAATTATTTCTTCACGTAATGAAGTTGGAAGAGTTTCGATTTTCTCGTACAACCCAGCCATACCGTTATTAACGTTAATGCCTAATTCGTCAAATAACTTACCGTGCTTTTCGAAAGCTTCTTTGTAATAGATTTTCACACAGTGACCGAAAACGATCGGGTGTGAAACTTTCATCATTGTCGCTTTTACGTGTAAAGAGAATAAAATTCCCGCTTCTTTACAATCATCAAGTTCTTTTTCATAGAAATCACAAAGTGCTTTCTTGCTCATGAACATTGAATCAATGATTTCACCTTCTTGAAGCGCAACTTTTGGCTTAAGAACAATGCTCTTACCACTATTCGTGATAAGTTCCATTTTCACATTACGTGCGCGATCAAGTGTCATTGATTTTTCACCATGGTAGAAGTCACCTTCTTCCATATGTGAAACGTGAGTTTGTGACCACTGTTTCCACTCGCTCATTGAATGAGGGTGTTTTTTCGCATAGTTTTTAACTGCTGCTGGAGCACGGCGGTCAGAGTTACCTTCACGAAGGACAGGGTTTACTGCTGAACCAAGGCACTTACCATAACGAGCTTTGATTGATTTTTCTTCTTCAGTCGTTGGATTTTCCGGATAATCTGGAATTGCATAACCTTTTGATTGAAGCTCTTTAATACATGCAGTTAATTGCGCAACAGACGCACTAATGTTCGGGAGTTTGATAATGTTTGTATCTGGATCTTGTGTAAGACGACCTAGCTCTGCAAGGTTGTCGGATACCTTTTGCTCTTCACTTAGGTAATCAGCGAATTCTGCGAGCACACGTGCAGCTACAGAGATGTCACTTTTAATAATCTCGATGCCAGCTGGCTTGGTAAAGGTCTCAATGATCGGCAGTAGCGAATAGGTCGCCAATAATGGCGCCTCATCAGTCAGTGTGTAAATAATAGTTGACTTTTCACCAGCCATATATAGCCCCTTCCGTTTGATTGAGTGTTGAGGACCGAGCTTGTGACCCAGTGCCTACGAACCGATATGCTTAAATAAAACCCTGAGAGTATCGGCTCTCATTGTCTTCCAGTCAACGAAATATCCAGTGATAACGACATTTCGCAGCGAAATAATACATAATTTAAATCTATTGATAATATTCCTATACCCAACTTTAAGTAATACATAATTCATCATTACTTTTTTAGGGACTGAATACGATTAAATTACATGAGATATCTTTCAGAGTTCTGACAATTATTATACTTTTCATTCAAAACAAACTCAAAGATAAAACTAATCTCATCGTTTAGTAGCACTTAAAAATAAAAAACCGATGTACAAAACATCGGTTTTTTATAAACTATTTATCTGTTATTTAAGCTTTTAACCATTTTTCAATTTTAGCTTGATCTTCAATAATAAGTTCAACTTCAGTTAAATCAGATGTAGCACACTCAACTTCAAAAGATAGTAACTCATCGCGACGGAAAGCATACACAGTATAAGTACCGCCCTGCTTTGCATACTTCTCGACAAGCTTAGTGGTCGCTTTTAAACCATCAATTGCAATAATTACATCATTGGCAGAAATACCTGCTTTAGCTGCTGCGCTATCACGGCGAGCACTTTGCACGAGTACGCCTTCTGGCTTATCAACAAGTTTCAAACCAAGTGGCAAAGATTTGTCAATTTTAACTCTATAACTTAAGCCAAACTCAGGGAACAGTTGATCAAGTGGCAATTCATCAGTGGTATTAATTAAATGATTAATTTGTTCAATCCAGCTATCACCCGTCAGTTCTTTACATAAATCAAAAATGGTTCTTTCATTTACTTGAAGACCATTTTGAGTGTTTTCATATAACCGACGCATTAAAGCATCAAGACTAGAACCACGCAGGCGTAAACCTAAATCTAGACATAACGCAACTAACGAACCTTTATTGTAGTAACTGGTGCCCGCATTATTCGAGTTCTCATCTTGACGATAAAATTTAATCCATGCGTCAAAACTTGATTCAGCAACTGTTTGAACAAAACGGCCCGGGTTTTGCAAATAACGGTCAATTTGTGCTTTGAGTAAATCAAGATAAGACTTCTGAGAAATTACGCCACTACGTAATAAAATCAGGTCATCGTAATATGAAGTAAAGCCTTCAAATATCCAAAGTAAAGAAGTATAGCCTTCTTGATGCAAATTATAGTTTGCAAAGTTTTCTGGGCGGATAAACTTGACTAACCATGAATGAAAATATTCATGACTACATAAGCCTAAAAAGCGTTGATAATCTTTAGAAGGTTCAGTTGGTTCATTCGACTTTGGCAAATCATCACGCGGTGTAATCAAGCTTGTGCTATTGCAATGCTCTAATCCGCCATAACTATTACCTGTTGCCATGGTCATAAAGGTATAGTTTTTAAATGGTGCCGAACCGAACATATTTATTTCAGCTGCACAAATCTTTTCAATATCGGCTTTTAGGCGATCAATATTGGTATTGTGCGAGCCAGAAATTACGAACTCATGTTCAATACCGTTCGTCTCAAAACTAAAGCGTGTTTGATCAGCCAATTCAAATGGACTATCAATGAGTTGATCGTAGTGATCTGCTTTTAAAGTAAATCGACCTTTAACTAAGCTTTTTGAAGCTAAGCCTGTTGCTAACTGAAAATGCTTTAATTCATCCGGCAAGAAAACTTCGACTTCACAAGCGGACTGCTCCTGCCCCTCTAAAGCCAAACATATACATGCTGGATTAATATATAGACGAGTCTGATCTACATAAGCACCACGGACAGACAAATCATATGCATATACATCATATTCAATCGTCATTAATTCGTGATCTGTATTAAATAAACGCCAGCGATTCTTGCTCGTTTTTTTAATGTCCAGCAGACGTCCAGCTTCATCATAAGCTTTAACGGATTCAATATGTTTTGAGAACTCTCGAATTAGATAACTACCCGGAATCCACGTTGGTAGCCAAAGTTCCTGATTCGGGTTGGCTAAAAAACGAATTGTCACGTGAACAAGGTGCTGTTTGTAATCATCGAACTCAATTTGATAATGCAACATAAATTCTTCAATTTAAAATAAGAACGGCTTCACATTAGATTATCACTTTTTTGTATCGTCTTGCGTAGATGTATTTTTTGGCAACAATTCCCACTAGCCTTCCACGAAAAAAAGGCATAGCATGCTGTGCATCTGTGTCCCGTATTTGCCAGTGAAGTTAAGGTCATCCGTGAAATTTTTTCTATCTCTTTTTACCCTCTTTAGTATTTTTTGTACTACTCTAACCAATGCTGCATTACTCAATATTGCACCTGAAAGTGTTGAAGCTGCTGCATGGACTATTGTAGATACTCAATCGGGTCAAATCATTGCTGAGCATAATAGCCATGTTCAACGCGCACCAGCATCTTTAACAAAAATGATGGTTGCCTACATTGCCCTAAAAGAGATTAAAGCTGGAAAGCTGAAAAAAGAAGAAATCATTACTGCAACTCCAGTGGTTAGTGTTGTGCAGTGGGATGAATCTCAAATGTATCTTAAAGCTGGCGAACAAATTTCAGTTGATCAGTTATTGGCAGGTTTAATCGTAATGTCTGCTAATGATGCAGCCGTGACTTTAGCTGAAAAAATCTCTGGTGATGTTCCGCGCTTCGTGCAACGTATGAATCAGGAAGCTCAAGCTTTGGGTATGAAAGATACTCATTTTAGTAATCCTGCCGGAATTACGATGCCTGACCATTTCACTACAGCACACGACCTTAGCTTATTAAGTCAGGCGTTAATTAAACAAACCCCTGAATATTTGCATTATTCAAAAATGCCAAGCTTTAGCTATAACCAACGCTTCCATCATGCGACAAACCTTGCGCTCAAATATGATCCATATGTAGATGGCCTTAAAACGGGATATACCAAAGCAGCAGGTTATAACTTGGCACTCACAGCTTCACGTCCTTCATTCTCATCTGACTTAACTCAAAGACGTTTATTAGTCATTGTTTTAGGTACACCGAGTGCTGTAAAACGCGCTGAGATTGCAGATAAATTAATGAATCTTGCTTACGCCTATACACGTGATGAAGTGATTATTCCTGAGCAGAAATTAATTGCTGAACTACCTGTTGTAAAGTCGACTTTAAAAATGTTTAAGGTTGAAACAAAGCAACCAACAATTGTAACGACATCTTTATATGCAGACCCAGCACCAATTGACCTAAATACTTTTGATAATGCAACCCAACGCGTTCAAGTACTCGATAGTAACCAACAGCTCAAGGTGATTGCTCCACTTGAAACGACTCAAACACATGTAAACATTGAGCTCAATGAAAAACAATTAACTGCGCCATTAATGAAAGTCGTAAGTTTGGCAACAGTATCGATTTATCAAAATAATCAACTGATCCGTAGTCTTCAAATCGAAGATAACGTACATATTGAAGAAGCCAATATTTTCCAAAAAATCGCAATGTGGTTTTCTAGCCTCTTCTCTATTTTTTCATCAAGTGAACATAGTGCTGCAAAACTCTACCCTGTAGATTCGCACTAAAAACATCAAATTGTGCACAGACGCACAATAAATTTTATAAATAAAAGATGGCATAATTTAGCCATCTTTTTTTATAGAAAAATAATTAGGTGAAAAAATGACCCAAAATTTACATCATATTGTAATTGTTGGTGGTGGTGCTGGCGGCTTAGAACTGGCGACACAACTCGGTGAAACTTTTGGGAAAAATCGTAAAGCAAAGATTACATTGGTTGACCAAAACCTTACCCATATTTGGAAACCATTGCTTCACGAAATTGCTGCTGGTTCTTTAAATCCCCACGAAGAACAAACTAACTATTTTGCGCACTCAGAAAAACATCATTACGAATTTGTGCTCGGAACATTAGTTGGGGTTAATAAAGATAAAAAATTAATTGAACTAATGCCCCCTCAAGTGTCTAAGGATCAACAGAATCATTCGCAAGAGCTAAGTTATGACACACTTATTTTAGCGCTTGGTTCAGTATCAAATGACTTTAATACCACTGGAGTGCGTGAAAACTGCCATTTCCTTGATAGCAGAAAGCAAGCCGATATTTTCCAGCAAGATTTATTACATCTTTATATTGAAGCTCAGAATCAACCCAATCAGCGAACTTTAAATATTGGAATTGTTGGTGCGGGAGCAACGGGTGTGGAGCTGGCAGCTGAGTTAATTGAAACAACTAAAAACTTTTATCGATATGGTTTAAAGAAGATTCATCCAAACCAAGTCAAAATCACATTGATTGAAGCTTCTGAACGTATTTTACCCGCTCTAAGCGATAAAACTGCTGAACACAGTGCTGGGCCACTCAAAAAAATGGGTGTTGAAATTTTAACTCAACACCGCGTTGAAAAAATTGATGAGCATTGCATCTACTTTAGCAATGGCAACCAACTCAAAAGTGATATTACCGTTTGGGCTGCAGGCGTAAAAGCACCAAAGGTATTAGAAAGTTTTACTGACTTTAAACGCGATAACATTAACCGTCTGATGGTCTATGCGACCTTGCAAACCTATTCTGATCCAAATGTATTTGCGTTTGGTGACTGTGCTCATTGCCAACTTGATGCAAGACATCCTCCACTTGGCCCCCGTGCTCAAGTTGCAAGCCAACAGGCCAGCTTTTTAGTCGATGCTATGGCTGCTCGACTAAATGGCCGATCACAGCCGATGTTTACATTTAACGACAAAGGTTCTCTCGTGTCTTTAAGTCGTCATAAAGCCGTTGGAGAATTACTTGGAGATGTAAGCGTGCAAGGCTATATTGCGAAAACAATGTATGTCTCTTTATATCGTTTACATCAAGCAACGATTCACGGATATACTCAGGCTGGACTACTCACAATGAAAGATTTACTTACAAGACGTGTACGTCCAAAAATTAAGCTGTATTAAGTTGAATTTTTTAAGTTCGTCCCTATTTATATAAAAACGCATCAGAAAAAGTGCCAAAGATTAAGATTTTGTAGTCTACAAAATTTATTTTTCACTTTATGATGTACGCTTCAATTGATTGAATGGATCAAAAACATGACTGCTATTGCAAATAACCACGTGGTTTCATTCCACTACAAATTAACAAACGCTGAGGGTGAAACACTTGATCAATCTCAAGGTGAACCACTTGCCTATTTGCACGGTGCAGGCAATATCATTCCTGGTTTAGAAAATGCATTAACAGGTAAAACTGTTGGTGAAAAATTCACTGTTAACGTTCCAGCTGCTGAAGGTTATGGCGAATACAACCCAGACCTAGTACAAGAAGTTCCAGCTCAAATGTTCCAAGGTGTTGAGAACATTCAACCTGGTATGCAATTCCAAGCTCAAACAGATGACGGCGTACAGATCGTTACTGTTAAAGCGGTTGAAGGCGACAACGTTGTTGTTGATGCTAACTTCCCACTTGCTGGTCAAGATTTAACTTTTGAAGTTGAAATCGTAGAAATCCGTGATGCTTCTCAAGAAGAATTAGATCACGGTCACGTACACGGTGCTGGTGGTCATCACCACTAATTCATCTTTAAAGATGATAAGGGCAAAGCTTCGGCTTTGCTTTTTTTATGTATTTATTTTTATATAATATTTTGATAATAATTCTTTAACTCACCTCACTCTATAAGGGCCAATTTTCATGTCAAACGTAAATCAGCTAATTTGGTTTCGTCAAGATTTGAGAGTTCGAGACCATGCTGCTTTATGGCATGCCTCTCAACAAGGGCCTTGTATTGGGTTAATTATTTTATCGCCTGAACAATGGAAAATGCATCACGATGCGCCTATAAAAATTAATTTCTATTTACGTCAACTTCAACAACTCAAAAAAGAACTAGAACAACTTAATATTCCCCTTATTATGCAAGTCATTCCTTACTGGAAAGATATCGCTGATTATATGGGTGAACTTAGCACTCAACTTAATATTGAAAATGTCTATTCAAATATAGAGTTCGGCGTTAATGAATTAAAAAGAGATAAAACTGTACAAGATTTTTTAAATCAACAAGGTAAAGAGCTCTTTTTATTCCATGACCGTACGATTTTTCCTTTATGCTCTATTCGCAATCAGTCACAGCAGCCCTATCAGGTTTTCGGTGCATTCAAAAAAGCATGTTATTCAAAATTGGATATCAGTGGTTTACCTCAATGCTATCCAATTCCTGAAAAGCAAAGTAGCTATCCAGCGTCTTTTTCAAAAATAAACAGCTTAACTCTAGAAGATATTGAAGCTTTTTTTGATCCTTCTGTTTCTAAAGAGCAACAAGACTTATGGCCAGCTGGAGAAAATTTTGCTCTAGAGCAGCTCGACATATTTATTAAAGATCATTTATCTGGTTATAAATTAGAACGTGACTTTCCAAATATAAAAGGAACTAGCCAACTTTCTCCCTACTTAAACATTGGGATTTTGTCTATCCGCCAGTGCCTGCAAGCTCTTTTTAGGGCTGAACATGGCAACTTTCATTTGACAAATGAAGGCCAGCAGACTTGGTTAGATGAACTCATTTGGCGAGAATTTTATCAACATATTTTATTTGATTTCCCCCATGTTTCTAAACATATTCCGTTTAAAAAAGACACTCAGAAAATTAAGTGGAATCACAACCCAGAGCACCTAATTGCATGGCAAACGGGCCAGACAGGTATACCGATTATTGATGCTGGAATGCGTCAACTTTTAAAAACGGGATGGATGCATAATCGTGTTCGCATGATTACCGCTATGTTTTTATGTAAAAACTTACTCATCGATTGGCGAGTAGGTGAACAATGGTTTATGGAGCATTTAATCGATGGGGATTTAGCAGCAAATAATGGTGGCTGGCAATGGGGTGCTTCTACCGGAACTGATGCCGTACCTTACTTTAGAATTTTTAACCCTATTGCTCAATCAAAGAAATTTGATCCAAATGGAGATTATATTCGTCAATGGGTTGAAGAATTAGCTCATCTAGACAATAAAGCCATTCATGAGCCCTACTCGACTAAAACGAATATTCAGTTAAATTATCCAAAACCAATTGTAGATTTAAAGGAAACTCGTCTTAAAGCAATTGAAACTTTCAAGAGTATTTAAATAAGAATTACGTCTTAAGTGTTTATTTTTAATTAAAAAATAATAACAGTATTTGACTATAGTGAGACTTTGTTCTACAAATAAACATAATAGATACTTAAAAAAGGCCATAAACAACAACAACTTCGCAATGTCTCACATTTAGTAATAAAAGTATAAAAAAATTAACATTACAATAAGGTAGCTATAGCTCACATGCAACAAAAGAACCCTGGAAGAACACTCGTCTTATGGATTATCGCAGCTCATCTATTTATGGGCATGGTGGCGTATGAGTGGTTGCCTGTAAGTTTTAGAGGAAGCTGGATTTTTATTCTCATTCTTTTAATTTCTGGAGCTTTTTTACAAGTTGGTGCATCCTTAATTGTGGGCTTACTCGCTTTTATCGGTGTTGCAGTATATTTTCTACTCGACTTAGGGGCTCAGACGCATATTGAACGTCAGCTTCTTTTACTTTTTATTATTCCTCTCATTCCTCTTTTTCTGAGTGCTGTTCGCCATAATATTGAAATTAACGTTCAAAAATACCGCGATATTCAAAGTTATGACCGTAATTATCGCCGTGATATTTTCCCGCTTAGCGCACTCAAGTATTTTCAACGCAGTTTCTTTAAGCTTCTTGATCATCATCACATTCAAGACTATGAAGTCTTTGAAATTAGAATTCTCAACCGAAGCTTAATTAAAGAAATGTTAGGCGATGATGTATGGAAAACCACTCAAAATGAAATGATTAAGATTTTGAGCCAACATCATCCACAAGAAATCGTTTTCCAGTTTGCTGATGATGATCTTGAAACTATATACAGCATTGTAATTCGCAAACAAAAAACGGATGAAGAGCCTGAATTTATTAAAAAGCTTAGAGAAATTATGACTTTGCGGCTTGAAGTCGAATATAAAGTTATTCAGATTCCACCTGAAGAGGAGATTACTTAATGTCTAATCTTCTTAATATTTGTGGAATTATTATTGCATCTAGTCAGTATCCTGATGCCACTTTACAGCAGTTCTATCGGCAATATTATCATTGTGAGATTAAAACGGAACAAACAAAAACAGAAGTTCAGAGTACCGATGATCTTTCAATGTTTTTTCCATATCAGGATACATGGTGGCCTATCTTTACAATTGACCAGATCAGCTCGGATAGCTTTCAACGACTTATTCATAAAGGGTTCAAGCCTGGCATTATATTGCCGGATGAAGTTTTTAGCTTTTCTCATTATTTCTTGCTCAAAGAAGCAGTCAGCCAAGGTGCGATTCCGATTGCACTTTATAAATCAGAGCAACCTCAATATTTTGCGGCTAAAGCCACATTTTCGACTGCAATTGGGTTGCGCCCAATGGCTGCTTTTGTCTCAACGGGATGGGATGAAAATTTAATTTCACAGACCGCTGGTAGTTATATTATTCAATTTAACCCTTCGCAGCTCCCGTTACCCTCTAGAGAAATTAAGCAAAAACAGCATTTATTTTATTCGGCTAAACGTTTTAACGGTCATATTTCTGGGTATGAAATTATTATTAATCCTCCTGCTGATCTACCCACAACAAATATTCGATATCCTCAACTCGGAATATCTTGGAAATTTAATAAGATTAATTACATAAGTACGCCAGAGCATGTAAAAACTAATTTCCTTGGATACATTTTTATCGGTTTAAGTACTGTTGTAGTTCCACTCGATCTAATTCTGACGAGTACCTACCCTGACCTCCTTGGTACGTTTGGTAGCTATATTTCATGGTTCTCTCTTGTAATCGGGTTGATTTTATTAGTCTTGCTCATCTCGTCTATTATCAGGAGGGTTAAATCAAATGGCTCCCATTGATATTCTCTTCTTATTTGGATTTTTAGGGATTTGGATTCCACAAGCATTTTGGGCGTGGTTAAGTTATCAAGCTTGGAAATATTCAAAAACAGCAGAAAAAGAGTTACAAAACCTTCCAATACCAGAGAGATGGCCCGTTTTGAGTGTCTTGATCCCTGCCTATAATGAAGGTGTTGTGATTGAAGATACTTTGCATGCAATTGCTCAACAAGATTACCCAGCCGAAGCATATGAAGTTTTACTCATTAATGATGGGTCAAAGGATAACACCCTAGAAATCGCCGAAAATTTGGCAAAAATTTATCCTTGCATAAAGATTGTTAATGTTCCTAAAGGAATGGGGGGTAAAGGTAAATCTAGAACGCTTAATAATGGCCTCCCCCATGCTAGAGGCGAATTGATTGTTGTCTATGATGCGGACAGTACACCAGAACCCGATTGTGTTCGCTTGCTAGCTCAAACCCTACTTGCCGATAAAAAATTAGTAGCCGTTAATGGAAAAGTAAGAACACGTAATTGGCAAGATAGTATTTTGACCCGATTTATTGCCATTGAGTTCATCTTTTTCCAATGGATTTTCCAAGGCGGTCGTTGGCAACGTTTTGAGCTATCGACATTAATGGGTACTAACTATGTGATTTGGCGTGATGCTTTAGAAACCTTAGGCGGTTTTGATGAAAAGTCATTGGTCGATGATACAGAAATGAGTTTTAGGATTTTCATTGGTCAAAAACGGATTAAATGGGTGCCCTATGCAATTGGTTGGCAGCAAGATCCTCCATCTCTGAGTGTGTTTGTTAAACAGCGTTCACGTTGGACCCAAGGTAATTTTTATGTGACTCGTAAATATTTACCCGTCGCATTAAGAACGCCTTTTCCTATCGGAATTGAAATTCTTAACAACATTATGTGCTACATACTTTTTGTACCCGCTTTATTCTGGAGTCATATCACCTTAACCCTTGGCATACTTGATATTGCGGGTATTTCAGTTCCAGGCCCATTCACAACTCTATGGGGACTGTCATTTTGCCTATATGTGGCACAAATGTGGTTTACGCTTTCACTCGAAAAAGTTAAACCAGAACTCTACTTTTATTCAGTTCTATCTTACGTAAGTTACTCACAAATATTTCTATTTATTGTTTTTAAAGCCGCATATGACATGCTTAAAAATAAAATACAGGGCAACTCCCTTCACTGGTACAAAACGGAACGTAGCAAGGAGAAAAAATAAATGAAAAAGACTTTTGATCTTTACAAAACAGCTCAAGTGCTCCTTGCCAGCACCAGTCTTATGCTCGCCATGTCTGCTCATGCGTATACATGGGAACTGGACGATATTAGTACTTCTACTAAATACACAGTCGAGCCTCATTTTTTCTATATTGGCAAAGGTGCCCAGTGGCAAAACATTCAATTTTCAAGTGATTATTCCACTGAAAGCGATACAACTTTACTTGTAAAATATGATGATAAACTCATTTATAACACTACCCTAAGTGGGGATGGTCAAGTCAAATTTGATATTCCAGCAAGTCAGAGTGGTTTTCACCGTTTAGATTTTATTATTCAACAATATGCGAAACCGACTACGCTGAATCAAACCAAAGAAACATTCTGTACAGAAGATATTGATCACCTAACTTATTTAAGTAATTCCCAGCTCGACTTTACACCTATTCGTAATGAATATCGCTTAAAAGATTTGCCAGATGCTTTATATAACCCACAAGCGAGACGGCCTACTCCATTTGTTGGTATTTTAAAATACAACCGTAAAGAGATTATAGAAGCCTCCATGCTCGCCAGATTAGCAAGTTCATGGACCTCCATAACACCTGTTGAATGGGTTGATTCAGGACAAACCAATTTAAATCCTGAAACAAACTTTATTATTGAAGTTATTCGCTCAGCAGCACCACTAAAAGGCGGAGCACTAGTACAAATTGCAAAACCTGTAGAAGGTGTGCCTACCTTATCAATTACTTATCATACTCAACAAGATTTAACGAGCGCAGTAAATGGACTAATTAATTCTTCTTATGTACAACAATTGAGTACAGGAAACGCAGTTTTTCCAAATACAATATCTAATCCAACATGGGCTCAATTTAAAAAAATCGATACACTCGCCGATTTAGGTATTCAAGATTTCAGATTAAATCACGCTGAAAAAAACTTATTTCTTGATTTCCCTGCGGTATGGCAACCAACCGATATCTTGCAAGGACAAATCGCACTTCGTATTCAAAGTGGTTTATTACAAGGTTCCAATATTACAGCTTGGATTGATGGAGGACTTGCTGGAAGCATGAAAACAGCCGACCTTGCTTCAGACCCAGTAAACCGTCAGTTCAATATTTTTGCAAAAGCTATTTCTAATACGACAAATTTTAGTCTAAAGCTGGAAAATTCAGTGATAGCCAATTCCCAATGTTTACCTAACGCACATGGTTCACTTTGGATTGATACAGCCAAATCTACTGTAAAGCTACCTCATAAACTTAAAAATGGTGTAGCCGCAATTTCAATGACTTTAGCAACAACCCCCACAATTGCGGTTGATGGTCAATCTGGTGCATTAAATATCGCGATTGTGTTAGGTCAAACTGCGAAAAAAATGCTTTTAACCCAAGCACCAATGCCTCTCAACCTAGTCCGTTATTCACCGAGCGCGCCACAATCTGTAAATGTCCGCGTTAACAAAGATATTTATCAACAACAAGTACTAATGCATCAGGATATTATTTATGCACCTGCTGCCCAAAATGGTTTTATTGTCAGTTATAACAATAACCGCTTTGATGTGATTACCGACTCACAAGGTGGCGCACAAACGTTTATGCACCTTTGGGAAAAAATACAACATAAAATTCCAAACAACGTGACGAAAATGCTGGTTTCAGAAAATGGAAATATCTATGTTTTACAAAAACTCATTGTCGGAAATCAAAAGGCGCCTCTAGTCCAACAGTCTTCTTTCTTCTTATTAGTTGTGATTATCTCTGCAATTATGATAATAATTATCTTCTTGTGGTACTGGTTAAGACGAAATAATGAGAAAACAGATACCAATTAAAATAGCTGCTTTTATTATTTTAATTATATGTAGTGTCATCGTATATGCGGGGCTTTTCAAACATCAAGGTCAAGCCCCTCATATTGAAGGTATTTTCTGGCAGCCTGATAATAAAACGACTCCTCCAGAAGGAAATTGGCACTACTTAGGTGTCGATACCTTTGTTCCCCAATGGTCTGTGGTTGAATCTAAATCATGGTGGAAAGAATCCAATTTTCCACAGTGGGAAAAAGCAATTAATTTAGAAAAAATTAAACAAGAGCCATGGGCTAAAAATCTTATATTAGGGTTAGCTGGCGAATATAATGAACCTAAAGCGCGAGCAAATGTCATTGAGTTAGGCGAAAAATCTGCCCAAATTATAAAAGAGCAAAAAACGGCATTTAAAGGCTATTACTTTCCGGTAGAAGCCGATCCAACTTGGCTACGAGTCAGTGCTTTAGGCCATGTATTGTCAAAGCTCCCCTCACCAGTTTGGGTAAGTATTTATAGTGGCGAAAGTGAACCTGAAAATTATGATTTGTGGGTTAAAAGCTGGCTACC
The DNA here is from genome assembly GCF_000588535.1 of Acinetobacter sp. 742879. Lineage (NCBI taxonomy): Bacteria > Pseudomonadati > Pseudomonadota > Gammaproteobacteria > Moraxellales > Moraxellaceae > Acinetobacter > Acinetobacter sp. 742879. The sequence continues at coordinate 125,666 of NZ_JFYC01000004.1, forward strand.
GGACCATACTGGAGTTTTTTTCCAAGATGGCGTTGGCGTAGGGATTCGATCACCTAAACAGGCCAAACATATTTTAGATCAGCTTGAACATAAACTTGGAAAAGACAAAGTAATTATAGTATTAGAAGCTTTTAGAGTGAAAAAGAATGGGCAATTTAGAGCCGCATACCCTTGGGAAATTATTTCTCAGCTAAAAGCATATGAAGGTAAAACTGTTTATATTTTTGATGGTCCTCATTACATGAGCCGCTGGTGCGTTAATATTGTGAGCTTATGGTACCGCCTCACTTATGGTCATGCGAATAAAACCATAAATGAGACGAGATCCTTAAATCATAATTATGCCGATTCATAAGATTTAGCAATTTGATTGAGAATACGTTGAGCAGCTTGCCCATCGCCAAATGGGTTTTCCACATGCGCCATTTTTTCATAATGCTGTTGGTCGGTGAGTAACTTTTCAGCTTCTTCAATAATTTTTTGTTGATTTGTACCCACCAAAACACCTGCTCCCACCTCAACAACTTCTGGTCGCTCGGTAGTGTCTCGCAAGATTAAAACTGGCTTATTAAATGATGGACTTTCTTCTTGTAAGCCTCCTGAATCCGTCAAAATAAAAGTAGATCGGTCTATGACTGCCAATAGACTTGGGTAGTCTAATGGTTTAACAAGATGGATTTGAGAATGGTCTTTAAACTTATCATGGACTACGTCATGGACGGCTGGGTTTAAATGTACAGGCCAAATGAAATGTAAATCAGGATGTGCTTGGGCTAAGTACTCAACCGCGTTGCAAATATTTTGAATTCCACCGCCAAAGTTTTCACGACGATGGGCAGTAATGAGTAATACTTTGTCATCTTGCTTTAATTGAATTCCATAAGGTTCAAGCTGGTTCTTCAAATCAGATTTTTCAGCAATTAATTTACGCCCTAAATACACAGCGTCAACAACTGTATTGCCTGTAACTGTAATGAGCTCTGGCGGAATTTGTTCATTGAGTAAATTTCTTTTTGATTGTTCAGTCGGAGCAAAATGCCATTTGGTAATACGTGAAACTAACTGGCGATTTCCTTCCTCTGGAAAAGGATGATCTAAATCATAAGATCGTAAACCAGCTTCAACATGCGCAACAGGAACTTTCATTGAAAACGCGACTAAGCCAGCTGCTAAAACAGTTGTTGTATCCCCCTGAATGACAATTGCATCTCTTTTTTGTCCATCAGTGTACACATTCTCGATTTGACTCAAACCATGAATTAATAACTGATTTAAACTTTGTCCAGCATTCATAATTTTAAGACGGTGGTCAATTTCAACCCCAAAGAAATCTATCGCATCTCTTACTAGTTCGTCATGCTGTCCAGTAAAAATCACTTCAACTTGAAAGCGAGGGTCTTGTTTTGCCAATAAAATAACAGGGGCAAGTTTGATTAATTCAGGACGGGTTCCAAATACAATAGATATAAAAATTTTATTCACTTTAGAAATCCTTATAAAAAACGAGCTCTACTCGAGTATTGTTGTAATGATCTTTCGTATTTACTGGCACATCTTTAAAGTAATTGCCATATAGACGTTCAACACGTAGTTTTATTGGTTGATAATTAAAAGGCTGCCATGAAATACCTGGGCCATATTCAAATAAATTATTGTAATACTCATCTTTGCTGTCAGCTAAGCCATGCAATTTCATATAAGCCTGTACAGTGCCATTCTCACCTTTATAGACATTCAAACCCGTTCGTAAGCGTAAATCACCAATAACGTTATAATCTTCTCTAGAATAAGTTGCTGCGTTGCCATATAAATCAGTGAAGTACTCATTAAAACAAAGTGACTGATTACAACTATTTTGAGAGTACCACTCTTGATAACCTGCTACCCCACCCACAACACTTTCACGAAATTTATCTCTATTTCGATCGATCAGATCATAGCTACCACCTACTTCTAAATACATGCGTACAGGTATAGAAGTCCAAGGTTGATAATTAGCGCCTACACCTAGAGTTACCGCATTCTCATCAATAATTTCAGGTCGTACACCACCTTGAGATTGAGTATCGCGGTTTAGATTTAAAAAGCCATACACTTGCGCTCGACCATTATCGAGATTCTTACCATAGCGAGCTTTAAGTGGGAAAATTACATCGTCGTAACGTGATTCATATGAAGGTGCAAAATACACATCACGGAAATAAGTTTTGACCTCTCCTCCACTCAGATTTTTTACAGCCTGTGTCGCTTTAGTCGCAATATCAGCATCTTTAGATTGCGTAAGCTCCTTAAAAACTACCAAAGCTTCTTTATTATTTTTTTGAGAATTCAATAAGTAGGCTTCTTGGAGTTTTAAATTATCATCTGCTGGGTCTAAGGCCTCTGCTTTTCTCAGACTTTGCAAAGCTGCATCTTGTTTCCCTAGTCGAATTTGTAAATAAGTTAAGCTTTTCCATACTTTAATATCTTGTGGTGTCATCTCTCCAAGTTCTAATAATAACTTCTCGGCATTTTCAGGTTGAGTCTTTTCAATTTTATAAAATTGATCCCATTTATCATAAATTGGATTACCTGGTTTATATTCTTGATTAACAATCTCTTGCGCAAAACTAGTCTCAATACTTAAGAGGCATAAAGCTGGACAGATCGAACCAATAACGATAAAGGAACGGGTTATAGATTTTATTGTTTTGCTATTCATTGGGACCTCTAAAGTAAAGTAGATAGAATGCTTGCGTAGCAATCAAATTAAAATTTAATCAATAAGTATTATAATTAAACCCATAAATGACACTGTTTATATAAGTAGATGAGTTCTTTAAATTGTTCATTTTATCTCCTTTAATATGATGTTTTAAAAAGTTCTTATCTGTTTGTTTTTCCTATAATGACACATTTTTTAATCGTATTATTGTAAATAATCTTATAGGATAAGATAAAAATTTATAACTACAAATAGGAGAAAACATGTCCTTTTCTCAACATCCAGAACATCATTTTATTCACCGCTCAGGGTGGTTAAGGGCGGCCGTTTTAGGGGCAAATGATGGAATTATTTCTGTTACTAGTCTAATTATGGGAATGGCTGCAAGTGGGGCTTCTGCTCATACACTTCTTATTGCATGTATTGCTGGTTTAATTTCCGGTGCAACCTCTATGGCTGCAGGAGAATATATTTCAGTAAAATCACAAGAAGATATTGAAAAAGCCGACTTAAAATTTGAAGAACAAGAACTTAAAAAGCATCCGCAGCGTGAACTGGACGAACTCACTCAAATTTATATATCCAGAGGCTTAGCACCTGATTTAGCGCTACAAGTTGCTACTGAACTTACAAATCATGATGCATTAGGGGCTCACGCGCGTGATGAAATAGGTATTCATGAAAATACCGCAGCAAATCCTATTCAAGCCGCATTAGCTTCAGCTGGCTCATTTTCATTTGGGGCATTGTTTCCTATGCTGGCTATTTTACTCAGTCCAGAGATATGGATCGAAAAAACAGTCTTAATATTTGGCATTATTTCATTAGCTTTTTTAGGAGCGCTATCAAGTCATTTCGCAGGTACTTCCAAGCTTAAAGGGAGTCTACGCATTACCTTGTGGGGAATTTTAGCGATGGGCTTTTCAAGCTGGATCGGCTCTTTATTTCATGTTACTCCACTTTAAAAAATCAGAACTTATCAATGTTTAAGAACTAAATATTTAAAAACTAAATGCCCAATATTATTTGCTCTTGGTTCTGCTTTCACGTTATGGTGAACAGAAAGAAATGAGGTGAATAAAATGGACCTATTACAACAACTTGAAATTAAACATCCAATTTTTCTTGCCCCTATGGCAGGGGTATCTACACCTGAACTTGCAGCAGAAGTTTCTAATCAGGGTGGTCTTGGGTCTCTAGGTCTAGGCGCAAATACGGCGCAAAGTGCACGTGAACAGATTTTAAAAACCCAGACACTTACCGAAAAATCATTTCAGGTTAATTTTTTCTGCCATCAGCCCGAACAACTTAATTCTCAAACTTCTGCTCAATGGATTGAATATTTACGTCCCCAATTTGAAAAGTTTGGGGAACAGCCTCCTCAAAATTTAAACTGTATTTATCCAAGTTTTCTTGATAACGATGATTTTTTAAATGTTGTATTAGAAACCAAACCTAAAGCAGTCAGTTTTCATTTTGGCATTCCCCATCCTCATCAAATTCAGGCATTAAAAGATGCCGGAATTATTACGATGGTATCTGCTACCAATTTAGTTGAAGCACAAGCCATTGAGGCAGCTGGTATTGATATTATTATTGCTCAAGGGATTGAAGCTGGCGGACATCGTGGAATTTTTAATAAAACCTTTGATGCAGCAATTAAAACCAGTGATTTAGTACATCTGATTGTCCAACATTGCAAACAACCTGTGGTAGCCGCTGGCGGTATTATGAATGGAGCACAAGCACGACATATGTTGAGCTTAGGAGCTAGTGCTGTTCAACTCGGAACAGCATTTGTTCAATGCCATACATCAAACGCATCTGCCGAATATCGTAAAGCTTTATTTAATGAACCTGTAACACAAATCAGCGCCAGTCTTTCTGGGCGTCCAGCCCGTGGCCTGCTCAACCATTGGCACACACAAATTGATTTACCTAATCGCCCTCCTCAACCCGAATATCCATATGCATACGATCTAGCCAAGCAATTAAATACCATTGCAAGCAAGAATAAAGACTATGGCTTCGGTGCTTTTTGGGCGGGTAGTAATGTCTCTCAAATACGAGAGCTAGATGCTGCTGATCTGGTTAACCAGTTAGTTGTAGAAATGCTAGAAGATGAGTAAATCTTAAAAAGCCAGTAATCATATACTGGCTTTTTATTTAATGGGTTTCTAGTAAGTTAACCTGCTCAACCTGAACATCACTCATCAAATTGCCTTCAGCCAATAGCTGATTAAAATAATTTTCGACTACTATTGCCTGTTCAGCGGTACTTTCAACTTTATACATATTTTGACGGAATTCGTTACTTGAGCGTAATCCTTTGGTGTACCAAGCAATGTGTTTGCGGGCAATACGGCAGCCAGAGTATTCACCATAAAACTGATAAAGTTCTGATAAATGTCCTAGTAACACCTGCTTCACCTCTTCAATATTAGGTGCAGCTAAATGTTCACCAGTTTTTAAATAATGAGCAATTTCACGAAAAATCCATGGTCGACCTTGAGCAGCACGACCAATCATAATTGCATCGGCCCCTGTATAGTCGAGTACATATTTTGCTTTTTCAGGACTATCAATATCACCGTTCGCAATAAGTGGAATATTGATTAATTCTTTGACATGTTTGATCAAATCATAACGTGCTGTATTTAAATACATGTCTTCACGGGTGCGGCCATGTAAAGCTAGCGCGGCAATCCCCGCTTCTTCTGCTCTTTTTGCTACTCTTAAAATATTTTCCTGACCATTTAAAAAGCCTAAACGGGTTTTCAAAGTCACGGGAACATCAACAGCAGCGACAACTGCATCAAGTATTCGCGCTACCAAGTCCTCGTCTTGCAATAACGCTGAACCAGCGAGCTTATTACATACTTTCTTGGCAGGACATCCCATATTGATATCAACAATTTGTGCGCCATTTGCTACTTGATAGCGTGCAGCCTCTGCCAATTGCTCAGGATCAGAGCCTGCAATTTGAGCAGAGATTGGAGCGAGTTCACCATCAAAGTTCGCACGGTAGAGGCTCTTTTTGCTCATCCGCAAAGTTTTATCAGCAGTCATCATTTCACTGACTGCATGGCCTGCGCCAAAATACTTGCAGAGTGTTCTAAATGGACGGTCAGTTACTCCCGCCATAGGAGCAACAATTAAATTATTTGACAGTTGATAGGGACCAATATACATATATATTCATACAATTGATGATCAACATAGTATACTTCATCCGCTTAATCGGCTCATCTTTTTATGCAGGTGCTTTCCTCGCCATGAACAAACCGTTGTCTTCCCGTTTTTTATTAAAATCATTCGGCATGGCTGCCGTATGCATGAGTTTAGCTGCTTGTGGTGATAAAGCTTGGTGGTCAAACAATGATGAGCCTGAACTAGAAAGCCAACAGATTAAACGTCTAATTCCATCACGTGTGCATGACCGTGAGTCATGGGCTAAAGATATTGATGACATTATGAAAGACTTGGATATTCCTAAAACCAAGAAAAATGTCTGTAGTATTGTGGCTGTAGTGGATCAGGAATCTAACTTTGTTGCCAACCCTCAAGTGCCTGGGTTAGGACAAAAGGCAGTTGAAGAAGTTAGTACACGTTTAAATGAAAAATTTGAAGATAAGCTTGGCAAAACCGTTGGTGGAACAATTGCTGGTTACTTTGAAGAAGTTCTAAGAACTCAGCCCTCTCCTGATAACAACTATATGAGTCAAATGCGTAAAGTTAAAACCGAGAAAGAACTCGACTTACTTTACCGAGAAATTTTCGACTTCATGGCTAAACACTATCATGTGAGTGCCTTAACTGGTGCAGCCAAATTGGTTGGTCAAGATATTGGCGAGAAAATGAACCCTATTACGACTTTGGGCTCAATGCAAGTTCATATTAACTATGCTAAAGCCAATAAGCGTTCGAGTATGAGTACTGCTGCGCTCCGCGATGACCTATATACTGAATACGGTGGTTTATATTACGGCATACATCGTTTAATGGTTTATCCGGCAGACTACGATAAAGCCATTTATCGTTTTGCGGATTATAACTCTGGTATGTATTCTAGCCGTAATGCAGCTTTTCAAAAAATGCTACAAGAACTTACCGATAAAGATATAAGCCTTGATGGCGATCTACTTCTTTATACAAAAGATGGCGATCCACGCGCAGCTCAAAGTGAGTCAGAAAAAGAGCTGATTACGGTATTTGCAAAAAATAATGTATTGGTTACCCCACGACAAATTCGTGATGATCTTAAATTAGAAAAAGAGAAAAAGTTTGAAAGTACTCAAACTTATATTGCGCTGACTAAACTTTATAAATCAAAAACTGGCAAAGAACCGCTCTATGCAATTATGCCTCAAGTGGTGATTTCCGGGCCTAAATTAAGTCGTGATTATAATACCAATTGGTATGCAACCCGCGTAAACGGACGATATGAAACATGTATGCAACGAGCGAAACGAATAAGACTATAAAAAGTCTCGCCCTGTTCGATTTTGATGGAACCTTGTGTAGTAAAGATAGTTTTACAGGGTTTATCTTTTATGCTTTATCTAAGCGTCACATTGTTAAGCAAGGCTTGAAAATTCTGCCATGGATTCAAGCCTACTATCTTAACTTTTATCCTGCCCATGCTATGCGTGCCAAGTTATTCCGTAGCATGTTTAAAAATACGCCTGCAATTGAATTACAAAAATTAGGTGAAGAATACGCACAAGAGTTAGTCTCTGCGCTTTCGCCTGAAATTTTTAATCAGTTACAACACCATCAATTGCGTGGTGATCAGGTCGTATTAGTTTCAGCCTCAATTGATGTCTATCTTGCTCCACTTTGCAAGTTACTAGATATCGAGTTGATTTGTACCGAAACTCAAATTAAAAACGGCATGATGACGGGTTACTATTCCACTCCAGACTGTAGTAGTGAACAAAAGAAGTTAAGAATACATCAGCAATATACGCTACAGCATTACCACCAGATTTATGCGTATGGTAATAGCTCGGAAGACTTAGACATGCTGAGTCTTGCCACACATCCATATATGGTAGGTGAAGACCGTGTTTTACCTCGTTTAACACCAGAAAAAAAGCTCGCTTAAAGCGAGCTTTTTATTTGAGTAAAACTTAATAAATTGCCATATGATCACGGTGAATCATTTCAAGTGAACGAGCTTCACCAAGCACTTGATAAACCTTATCTGAGGCTAAGCCTTTAATAATTTCGGCTGATCGTGAGCTAAAGTTCACTCGACCTACCGCAATACGTTTACCTTGTTTATCGACACATTCAACCACATCACCCCGATCAAAATGTCCTTCAACATTTTTAACTCCAACAGGGAGTAAACTGCGATGCTTCAATTTAATCGCTTCAACAGCACCATCATCAATCACAAGACGACCTGCTGTTTGTAAATGAGCAGCAAGCCACTGTTGATGAGCAGTCATGCGGTCTTTATCTGTAGTAAACAAAGTACCTAGCATCTCACCTGCCATCGCACGTGACAGGACATTATCACTTTCGCCACTCGCGATGAGGGTTGGGCAGCCCGATTTAGCAGCTAAACGTGCAGCACGAACTTTAGTGACCATGCCACCTCGCCCGAGCACACCGCCACCGCCGGCCATATCGAATAAATCATCATCCATAGCACGAACAGTAGAGAGTAATTTAGCATCAGGATTATGACGCGGATCTGAGTCAAACATACCTTGCTGATCGGTTAAAATGATCAGCAATTCTGCATGAACCTGACCCGCCACCATAGCAGCTAAAGTATCATTATCACCAAAACGGATCTCATCGGTAGACACCGTGTCATTTTCATTAATGACAGGAATCACACGCCAATCAATCAAGTTTTGCAAAGCATCACACGAGTTCAGATAACGACGGCGATCTGCCAAATCATCATGAGTCAATAAAACCTGAGCAGTACGAATACCGTGGTTTTCAAGCACACTAGACCAAGTATGAATTAAGCCCATCTGCCCAATTGCAGCACAGGCTTGTAGACTGGGTAGATCGGTGGGTCGACTCGCAAGCTTCATACGAACCATACCTTCTGCTACAGCTCCTGATGACACTAAAATAATCTCGTGTCCGGCATTGTGTAGATCTGCAATCTGTTTCGCCCAATGCGAAATAGCATCTAGATCTAAACCTTGCCCATTAGCTGTAAGTAAAGATGATCCGATTTTAACAACGATTCGTTTACACTCACTGAGCTGACGTTGCCCATCGACCACTTCTATCATGTTTCCCTCGGTTTTCTAGTCACGAACGTAGATGACTTCTACATCATTGTCGTCTTCATCATCGTCAAAATCGTCATCATCGTCCATCATGCTTTCGAGACGTTGTGCTCGACGCATTGCACGATATGCTTCTTTTGCCGCAATGGTTTGTTCACGTGTTTCAACTTCTAGTTGTTCACGGAAAGCTCTTACTTCTGCTGCGTATTCAGGATCTTCAACTTCGCGTTCACGTTGTTGTTCAATCTGATCCATCAGGTAATACACAACTTCTTTTGTACCTTCGCTTAATAAGCCCGATGTCTTAAAAACAGGTCCTGTCCACTCTAGTTCGTCTAGAATGTGCTGACACCACTCTTCACGGCTTTCTTCAGCAATCTGATCAAGTTTATTGAGTACTAAAACAACTGGTAATTTTGCCAAAGTTGGTGAAAACTTAGCCAACTCATTCATAATCGCTTTTGCATTATGCGCTGGATCAGAACCATCAATTGGTTGTACATCAATAATGTGTAAAAGAATACGCGTACGTGCCAAATGTTTAAGGAAGCGAATTCCTAAACCTGCACCTTCTGCTGCACCCTCGATTAACCCTGGAATATCGGCCATTACAAATGAACGATGGCGGTCAGCATCGACTACACCCAAGTTTGGAACCATGGTTGTAAATGGATAATCTGCCACTTTTGGTTTTGCAGCACTTACAGCACGAATGAAAGTAGATTTACCGGCATTTGGCATACCCAGCAAACCAACATCAGCCAATACTTTTAATTCAAGACGAATTTCGCGGAACTCACCTTTTGTACCAGTCGTACATTTACGCGGTGCTCGGTTAGTTGATGATTTAAAGTGGGTGTTACCTAAACCACCTTCACCACCACCAGCAACCAGAATTCTTTGGCCGTCTTCAACCAAATCGCCAATAATATCGCCTGAATCTGTATCAACAATTGTTGTACCAACGGGTACTTTTAAAACCACATCTTCACCACCACGTCCAGTACAGTTAGCACCTGCACCGTTCTTTCCGCGCTCAGCACGGAATTTACGTGTGTAACGGTAATCGACTAGCGTACTTGTATCGTCATCAGCTTGAATATAGATACTTCCACCACGTCCGCCATCACCACCATCTGGGCCACCAAATGGTACAAATTTTTCACGGCGAAAACTGGCTACGCCATTGCCACCGTCGCCAGCCTCTACGGTAATGACTGCTTCATCAACAAAGCGCATCTGCCAATCCTCTAAAAACTCTAAAACCGCCTATTCTGCCATATTTTCATAAAATTCTCGAATAGAAAATGGAACAATTCCATTTATAACGATCTGTTTTATCTTTAATCCAGCAGATGCTTTTAGTTTTGCAAATAGGATCCTTATAAAAAATAAAATTTAGCCAATTTATTTAATTATCAAGGATGAACATTGCGCAGAGGTAAGGTCATTTGCATATCAAGATTTGCTTTTGTTTTTGGCACAGAATTATACATGATGGCATTAAATGAAGAGACATTCCCCATTTCCATAGGATCATTTACGTTTAGGCTTGGTTTAAACTGATGTTTCACCGATAAATTTACGGGTTCATCGAATTCAAAATAAACCGGACCATCAAAAACAATTTTAACGGGAACGGTATAACTACGTTTTAAATTAAAAGGCACATCTAATTTAATAGGGATATCTAATTTAAGGGGAAATTTTGGTAAAAACTTACTTTGATAAACCAAATCTGTGGTGGTTTCTAAAGGCATAACCTGATCAATTTTTAGAGTCGTTGAATAATCGACACTTACCGTAATAGGAGTTTCTACGGCAAAATTTAAATCTGCCAAATATTTCCCTTTTAGGGGTAAAGTTAATTGGCGATCTATATCTAAAGTTGTATCAAGTTTACCAATAGACTGAACCTGCAAAGTATTACCAACTTGAATTTTTGTTTCTAAAGAGTCAGGTAAACTAATATCGGCATTATGAGCCGAAACGACTAAATTTGCTTGAATATTGAGATACACCCAAAACATAATAGCGGCAAGTATCATCATTAAAAAGAAACTGATTAACATACTCTTGAGTGAACGGAACATTAGCATCCACCCTATTGATCAGCTGTCTTTTGTGATGTTTCTGAACCTAATACTCGATTTAATCGCATAGTGGACAGAGGAATCTTTAACTCACCATTTGCAATCTTAACAGGCAAAGTATTTTTCACATCAACCGAAGCATTTAATGCAGTTTTAACAGGTACATTTAAATTACCCTCGATTGGAATATTAGTGTCTAATCTAGCTTTTAAAGGAATATGTAGATTTTCTTTTAATACCGTGCGTACTGGAGCATCAAATTTTAAATGAACTTTTTGCTCAAGCGGGACATTAATATCAATTGGCACATCAAGTTTTAATGGAATTGTTCCTTTCAATGGCAACGTAATATCACGTCCTAAAACTCGCACCTGAACCTTAGTATCAATTGGTAGATTTTGCTCAACTTTTAATGTTTCTTTGACAGGAATAGTAGTGCTAATCGGCACCATATTATCGAAATAAACACGCGGAGTTAATGTTTGTGTTAAAGGAATATTCAGTTTCTCATCAATTGGAATACTGGCATTTACGCGCCCCTTTACATCCACATTTAAAGCATCTTGTACTTTAACCTTAACCTGTAGAGGCTCTTGTAAATCAATAGCAACTGCCTGATTTTTCAGTGGAATATAAATATTAAAGTGCTTAAATACCCATATTGCAATGAGTACACCACATAAATTGGCAATAATGATGAATACAAAAACGACCAACAAACGTTTAAACTGCGACAATTCCTATCCCTTACTATTTTCTTTTTTTCCTTAATTTGTATTCTCATTTATTTACAAAAAATAGTCAGCATATATTTTGTACAGTTGTAAAAAAACCCAGTCTAAACTGGGTCTTTTTGTGAAAATATTTTATAGATCGTTAAATGATCTTAAGCATTCAATTCTGCTGGGATTTTTTTGTAGCTTACGCCGCACATTTGTTCAGCAATACGTAATACCTGACAGCTATAACCAACTTCGTTATCGTACCAAACGTAAGCAGTTAAACGGTTACCAGAAGTAATCGTTGCTTGAGCATCGTATACACCTGCTGTACGAGAACCGATAAAGTCACTTGATACAACTTCAGTCGAGTTGGTATAACCAATTTGACCTTGAAGGTTAGAGTTAATCGAAATTTGACGAATGTATTCGTTCACTTCTTCACGATCAACTTCTTTATCAAGTGTTAAGTTCAAGATTGCAAGAGATACGTTTGGTGTAGGAACACGTACAGAGTTACCAGTTAATTTACCTTTCAATGCAGGTAATGCTTTAGCAACCGCTTTAGCTGCGCCAGTCTCTGTAATTACCATGTTCAAAGTAGCAGCACGGCCACGACGATCTGCTTTATGGTAGTTATCGATTAAGTTCTGGTCATTTGTAAATGAGTGAACAGTTTCAACATGACCGTTAAGAACTTTATATTTGTCATCCAATACTTTAAGAATTGGAGTAATTGCATTTGTTGTACAACTTGCAGCAGAGATGATTTTGTCTTCATCTAAGATGTCAGTGTTATTCACACCAAATACAACGTTTTTCATTTCGCCTTTACTTGGTGCAGTCAATACAACACGTGCAACGCCTGGGCATTTCAAGTGTTGGCTTAGACCTTCAGCATCACGCCATTTACCAGTGTTGTCGATTAAAAGTGCGTTTTCAATACCGTATTCAGTATAGTCAACTTCACTTGGGCTAGACGCATAAATCACTTTAATGAAGTTACCGTTAGCAATGATTGCTTCGTTTTCTTCATCAACAGAAATTGTACCAGCGAAAGTACCGTGAATAGAGTCACGACGAAGTAAAGAAGCACGTTTTGCCAAGTCACCGTCAGAAGACTTACGTACAACGATTGCTTTAAGGCTTAAACCACGACCTAAACCTGATTGGCTAATGATTAAACGAGCCAAGATACGACCAATACGACCAAAACCGTAAAGAACTACATCTTTAGGTTGTTCAGAAGTTGCGCTACCTTTGATTGACTCAACTGATTGAGCAACAAAAGCATCAACATCACCGCCTTTTTCTTTGTATTCGACAGCAAGTTTACCGATATCAACTTCTGCAGAACCAATATTTTCAACTTTTGCTAAAGCTTCTAAAATTGGGAATGTGTTTACAACAGAAAGTTCAACGTCTACAACACGTGTACGACGGTGAGTTTTCAAAATTTGGATAACAGAACGGTTAATTAAAGAGCGACCGTAAACAGATACGACAATATTTTTTTCACGGTATAATTGACCGATTAATGCAATCATACGTTCCGCGATTTCTTCACGGTTTTTCCAACGGCCTTGGTGTTCAGCGTGCAGGGCGATGATAGTGTCTTTGCTCACAGATACGTCCTCTAATTAATTATATCTAGGCGTGATTTTTAAAACCCCGTAATTGTAATGGAATTATTGGCAAGAATGAATCAAAAGCTGACGTTAGCGGCTAGATTTTCCCAAAATTCATCATAAATTCATAAAATACCTATAATTATTTTTTATTATCTTATTGTTTAAAGCAGCTAAATTTTTGCTTTTTCTTACTTTTTAGGTTCTGACAACCTAATTGAACTCATCATTTTTTAATCTTTTTTGATATTTCGTGATATTAAGTTGCAGATTTTGGGCTTTTTGCCGTTGTTGATAAAGATGAATTGCCCCTTCTAAAACGAGTACAAAAACAGCACACCAAATCGGAATATAAGTGAACCATTCTTCTTGACCAATGCTCTCCCCTAAAACTAAAGAAGCTAAAGCCAGTAATACAGGTTCCAAATACCCCAAGAGTCCAAACACAACTAAAGGTAAAAAGCGGCTTGCCAGAATATAACTTCCCAGACCAATAGCACTTAAAATTCCAAGCCCAATAATGATCAAAGAAAGACTCGGTTGGTCTATAAATTTACTGTATGGCAGCAAACCTGTATGAGTTAAATAAATTGCAATGGGCATAATAATGACCAAATCCCACCAAAAGCCCCCTAAATTATCTGTTTTAATTTTTTTACGTAATAAAAAGTAGGCAGAATATCCAACTGCTACCAATGCAGTTTCCCACGCAATACTTCCCAAACGCCATATCTCATGGCTAACGCCAATGACTGCAAGAATAATTGCTACCCATTGAAATTTTGATATTTTTTCGCCATACAACACACTTCCAGCTAAGACAAGAACCAGCGGTAATAGGAAATATCCCAAAGAGACTTGTAACCCACGCCCATGCATCGGCCCCCACAAAAAAAGCCAAAGTTGTACTGAGGTTAAAATAGAGGTTGTGATTAATAATAATAGTAAAGAAGGCTTAGCCAAAATACGTTGATAGATAGTCTTGATATAGACTAAATCACCACTCCACCACATAAATAAAGTAAGGAACGGTAGTGTTGCAATAATCCGCCATCCAAAAGTTTGCTCACTATCTAGCTGGCTTAATAATTGAGTATAAAAATAAAGTACACCAAAAGTGAATGATGCCATGACAGATAAGATCACGCCCTTAAACATCATCAACCTCTTAGACTTTAGTAAAAATAACTCACTACAATACTTGATTTATCCACTATAAAAAAGAAAAAACCATGTAAAAACATGGTTTTTTCTTAAACAGACATATACCACTATTCTTTATGTTCTGTACGAATAATATCTCGAATATCAAAACCTAATGTTTTTGCATAATTTAAATATTCATCTACCACTTCTTGCTCTGGATGAGGGTCTCTTGATAACACCCAAAGGTATTTACGTGAAGGTTCCCCAACCAAAACAGTCTGATAGTCTTCATCTAGCTTTAAAATCCAGTAATCCCCACGGATTACCGGAATCCATCTTACAGCTTCCGGTAAAAAACTTACCTTCAATTTGGTGTTATATGGCGGGTTAACCACAAAGGCCTCCCCGATAGATTGCTGTAATTGTTTTCTATTATCGTAGCAGCGATTATCTACTACTACATTTCCATTTTCGTTTAAGGTGTAAGTTGCAGATACGTTATAAGCACACTTTTTTTGAAAAAATGCAGGCTTACGCGCGACTTCATACCAAACACCTAGATATCGGTCCAGTTCAACTTTATAGACAGTTTGCAAAGGTTTTGGCTGGGCATAGACATAGGTTCCAACAGCCAAACCAGCCAAAACGACACCGCCCAACGCAATTTTAGCCAAACGCCAACTGGCTTGCGGAACATTATTTCGAAATGCCATTGTTGCCCTCAACGATTAGTTGTGAATACAAAAGAACTCAAATACCTACAGTAGCTTGTTTTTTAAACACATTATGTAGCGTTATGTATTCGTTTATTGCAACATTTGCGCTTTTAGTCGAATGATTTCATCACGTATCCGAGCTGCCTGCTCGAACTGTAAATCTTTCGAAGCTTTTAACATCTCTTTTTCAAGCTTAGTAATATGCTTACTAAACAATTTTGGATCAGAGAGAATATGTCTTTCGTCAGCACTTAAAGCTTGTGCTTGTTCAAGCACCTTCTCATCAATTTCGTCGTCTGAAAGCACTTCGCCTGAATCAATTTCTTTGATGACCTGACGAACAGCACTACGTGGCGTAATACCATGCAACTCGTTGAACTCAATTTGTTTAGCTCTACGGCGTTCAGTCTCATCTATTGCTTTTTGCATAGAATCAGTAATTCGGTCAGCATATAAAATTGCTTTACCTTTCACGTTACGCGCGGCACGACCAATTGTCTGAATGAGTGAGCGTTCTGAACGTAAAAAACCTTCTTTATCTGCATCTAAAATAGCAACTAAAGAAACTTCTGGCATGTCGAGACCTTCACGCAACAAGTTAATACCGACTAAAACGTCGAATACACCTGTACGTAACTCATGAATAATTTTGACACGTTCAACAGTATCAATATCCGAGTGTAAATAAGCGACTTTAACCCCGTATTCTTTTAAATAAGAAGTCAGATCTTCCGCCATACGCTTTGTTAAAGTGGTCACTAACACACGTTCATTTAGGTTCTTACGAATATTAATTTCAGAAAGAACATCATCAACCTGAGTTAATACAGGACGAACTTCAATTTCAGGGTCAATTAATCCTGTTGGACGTACCACTTGTTCAACCACTTGGTCAGACTTTTCTAGCTCATATTTAGCAGGTGTTGCACTGACAAAAATAGTCGTCGGCACAATGCGTTCCCACTCTTCAAATTTCATTGGTCGATTATCAAGTGCGCTTGGTAAACGGAACCCGTAATTCACTAAATTTTCTTTACGTGATCGGTCGCCTTTATACATCGCCCCAATTTGCGGAACTGTAACGTGTGACTCATCAATAATCAGCAATGCATCTTCAGGTACATAATCAAATAAAGTTGGAGGCGCTTCACCAGCTGGACGGCCCGATAAATGACGTGAATAGTTTTCGATACCATTGGTATAGCCCAACTGTTGCATCATCTCTAAATCATAACGGGTACGCTGCTCAATACGCTGGGCTTCGAGCAATTTGTCATGTTCACGGAAGAATTTAAGTTGATCTTGTAATTCATCTTTAATCGTATCAATGGCACGAGTCAGATGATCTTTCGGCGTTACATAATGGCTTTTTGGATAAATCGTAACACGTGGAACTTTACGGACCATTTTACCCGTTAACGGGTCAAACCAACGGATCGAATCGACCTCGTCATCAAATAGTTCAATACGAATCGCGTGTTGATCAGATTCGGCAGGGAAAATATCAATAATTTCGCCGCGAATTCGATATGTACCACGTAAGAACTCAAGTTCATTACGCGTATATTGCATTTCAACCAAACGTCGGATAATTTCATCACGACTTACGCGATCGCCCTCAACCACATGCAGTAACATTTGCATATAAGCATTTGGATCACCCAAACCATAAATTGCAGAAACTGATGCCACAATAATTGCATCACGACGCTCTAATAAAGCGCGTGTTGCCGATAGTCGCATCTGGTCAATGTGATCGTTAATGGCAGCATCTTTTTCAATAAAAGTATCTGAGGATGGAACGTAAGCCTCAGGTTGATAGTAATCATAGTAACTTACGAAATACTCAACCGCATTATTAGGGAAGAACGCTTTAAACTCTCCATAAAGCTGAGCAGCCAATGTTTTGTTATGGGCCATCACAATGGTAGGTCGCTGTGTTTGAGCGATCACATTCGCCATGGTATAGGTTTTACCCGAGCCAGTTACACCCAGCAATAACTGATTACGAAAACCATGCTCGATACCATTTACCAGCTTTTCAATGGCCTGTGGCTGATCACCTGCTGGCTGATAATGAGTGACCAAATCAAAAGGTTGATTTTCGTTCAAAGTTATCTCTCTTTATGAAAAATTGAATTTAACGTCTCCCCTTTTAATGGGGATTTTTATCTTAATTTAAAGTCTAAATTGAGCTTGAAATTCAATGTAAAAGATTAAGCATCTTAACACTTGACCAATACCCTAATCGGTTGCAACATGAAGCTATCCATTAAACAAAAAGTATAACCATGACCTATCAATATCATGATGAAAGTATTGTAACCGAACTTCCCGAAGATACAGTTTTTGTATTTGGAAGTAATCTTGCTGGACAACACGGTAGTGGTGCAGCGCGCGTTGCAAGTCAGCACTTCGGAGCAGTTGAAGGTGTAGGTCGTGGCTGGGCTGGTCAAAGCTTTGCAATTCCAACTTTAAATGAACACATTCAACAAATGCCACTTTCACAAATTCAGCATTATGTTGAAGACTTTAAGATATACACAAAAAATCACCCTAAAATGAAATATTTCATTACTGCATTAGGTTGTGGCATCGCAGGCTATAAAGTTTCTGAAATCGCTCCTCTTTTTAAAGGGATTTATCATAACGTTATCTTTCCGGAATCTTTTAAACCCTATGTAGAAGATAATGCAGTATCTCAATTTCCGACTTTAACTCAAAAGATGGTACAAAGTTTCATTAATGATGAAGTTATTTTTTACTTTAATCATGGCAGTGAATCATTTGAAGAAGCTTTAGATAAAACTGATTTATCAGATGCTGAAAAAGCCATAGCTCTTATTGTCTTAAATGAAGAGTTGTATCCACGAGATCGTTATGGACGAGGCCGTGATCATGAGCTTAGTGATATTTTAGGGAAGTTAAACGGTAAAATTTTCAATCTTCATGGAAACTCTGAAGGTGCCATGATTTTTGTGAGTGCTGTTGTTGCACTGATGGAACTTTACGATTTTGATGAGCAAGATTTTATTAAGTTATGGCGTGGTGAAAAAAACATTGATCACCCTATTAATCGTTAAGTTTTCTTATGAATTTATGAGTTAAGCAGATAATCTCTGCTTTCTCATTATTTTATTTTTAATTACATTTAATCCTTTTATTTTTAATTATTCTAATATATTTAAACTCTTTATCCTCCCAAATCTTAATTTTTCTCATTATACTTTAAGGCAAACTGAATACTTAAAGAAACATATGGAAACTTTAGATTCTTCGATTTTTGACCTTAGCCCAATTCCAATGTGGATTGAGGATTTCAGTGAAGTTAAACAACAATTTGATTTATGGAGAAAGCAAGGAATTGAAAACCTCCATGAATTTTTAAATCAAAATAAACACTTAGTTATTGAATGCGCTCATAAAATTAAAATTATTCGTGTTAACCAAAAAACCTTGGAACTTTTTGAAGCAACAACGCGCGAGGAACTATATTCAAATTTGAAGCTTATTTTTAAAAAGGAAATGTTCGAATCACATATTTATGAGCTTGAAGCGTTATGGAATGGTAAAACCCATTTTTCAAGCACTACTGTGAATTACACCTTATCAGGCAAACGTATTGATGTTCAGTTAAGAGGGTCTATTTTACCTGGTTCTGAATCTAATTTTGAGCGGGTACTAATTACTACCGAAGATATTACCCCCTATCAAAATGCACTTCGACAGGAAGAAAAAAATCGTCGCTTGGCTGAATCTATGTTTATCTACTCGCCTACTTCGCTGTGGGTCGAGGATTTCAGCCGTATAAAAAATAGAATTGATCAACTTAGGCTATTGGGAATTGAAGACTTCAGAACTTTTCTAGATGTTCATCCTGAGTTTGTCCGCCAGTGTGTAGAGGATATTTTAATTTTAGATGTTAATCAGGCTACGATAGATTTATTTAAAGCTCCTGATAAGTCGACACTTTTAAGAAATACACACAAGATTTTTGCTGAAGAAATGGTTGAAACCTTTCGAGAACAACTCATCGAGTTATGGCAAGGTAATATTCATCACAAACGTGAAGCCGTTAACTACGCTTTAGATGGCCAAATAAGAAATGTCTTGCTTCAATTTACCGTTTTTCCAGGATATGAAGAGACTTGGGGATTAGTACAAGTTGCACTGACAGATATTACTGCACGGAAAAAAGCGGAAAACTATCTTGAATATTTAGGGCAACACGATGTTCTTACTAAACTATATAACCGTGCTTTTTTTACAGAGGAACTTAATCGTTTAAATCGAAGTATTATTCGACCAGTTTCTTCAATTTTTTTAGATATGAATGGATTAAAAGAAACAAATGACCAGTTTGGGCATGATATTGGAGATGGTTTATTACGCCGTGTTGGAAATATTTTAAGTCAGGCTATTTCAAATACAGCATATACTGCATCCAGAATCGGTGGTGATGAATTCGTGATCTTAATGCCAGGCGCAGATGAAGCGAACGTTCAAATTATGCTTCAAACGATTCAGGAGCTTTTTAATATCGACAATCAATACTATTCAAGCCATCCAGTTAGTATTGCAATTGGACATGCAACCACTCAAACAAATGAACAAATTGAGGACATGTTAAAACGAGCAGACCATCACATGTACCAAAAGAAAAAAAGTTATTATCAAGAAATTTTATTCAATCAATAAAAAACAGGCATATTGCCTGTTTTTCAAAATTAGCGTTTTCCCATAGAACGACGCGTACCACGTGGAGGCATCCATGTTCTATCCGCGTATTGCTCTGGTTTTGGACGCACTTGGTTGTGTACCGCATCATCTGCTTGATTGCTTTCATTCGGCATTGGGAATGGCAATTTCACCAAAGCCTTTTTCTGTTTTGGCTGTTGCTCAGTCATGATTCATTCTCGAAATTTCGATTGCGACCTATTATAAATGATTTTTATCATTTCTTTTCAAAAAAGCTTCAATTGAGTAAAACAGCAACAAGAATCTTCTTAAATTAAACTTTTTTACATCTAAAAATACCCGTATCCGCAAATTGCTTAATTTTTGCGATAAGATAGTATGCTTTTTATTTTTTAATCCCATAAGAGGAATATTGCCGTGGACGTACGTCTTTCTGATCGTGTCAATGCTATCAAACCGTCCCCTACACTTGCTGTAACAAACAAAGCTGCTGAACTTAAAGCTGCTGGCAAGAACGTGATTGGTTTAGGTGCTGGCGAGCCAGATTTTGATACCCCTCAACACATCAAAGATGCTGCAATTGAAGCGATTAATAATGGTTTCACCAAATATACGGCTGTAGATGGTACTCCTGGGTTAAAAAAAGCAATTATTGCTAAGTTCAAGCGTGATAATAATCTTGATTATCAAGCGAACCAGATTTTGGTTTCTTGTGGTGGTAAGCAAAGCTTCTTTAACTTGGCACTTGCTCTATTAAACAAAGGCGATGAAGTTATCATTCCAGCACCTTTCTGGGTAAGCTATCCAGATATGGTCATTATTGCTGAAGGTACTCCAGTCATTGTGAAATGTGGCGAAGACCAACGCTTCAAAATCACTCCTGAACAATTAGAAGCTGCTATTACACCTAACACTCGTTTAGTTGTATTAAACAGCCCATCTAACCCAACAGGCATGATTTATAGCAAAGCAGAATTAGAAGCTTTAGCTGAAGTTTTACGTCGTCATCCACAAGTATTTGTTGCATCTGACGATATGTATGAACCGATTCGTTGGGAAGATGAGTTCTACAACATCGCAACTGTTGCTCCTGATTTATATGATCGCACAATCGTTTTAAACGGTGTTTCTAAAGCATATGCAATGACAGGTTGGCGTATTGGCTATGCAGCTGGTCCAGCAAAAATCATTGGTGCAATGAAAAAGATCCAATCACAGTCAACTTCTAACCCGACTTCTATTTCGCAAGTTGCTGCTGAAGCTGCATTGAATGGTCCACAAGACGTTTTACAACCTATGATTGAAGCGTTTAAACGCCGTCATGACTTAGTTGTAAATGGCTTAAATGATATTAAAGGTATCTCTTCCTTACCTGCTGATGGCGCTTTCTATGCCTATGCAAACATTCGCCCTCTTATTCGTGCAAAAGGCTTAAAATCTTGCACAGAGTTCTCTGAATGGTTATTGGAAGAAACTGGCGTAGCAGTTGTTCCTGGTGACGCATTTGGTTTAGGCGGTTTTATGCGTATTTCATATGCAACAGCTGATGAAGTACTTGTTGATGCGTTAGCACGTATCAAAAAAGCTGCTGATTCAATTGAAGGTGTAGACGCTGCTATCGCTTCAATTGAAGCTGAAAAAGCTGCAAAATAATCTGCATTTTGCATAAAAAGGGTTCTCTTGAGAGAACCCTTTTTTCATTCACTTATGCATTTTTAGCTTTTGAGGTCTTACATAAATAATTAATAAAATTCCAAATAAAACCATGAAACTCGATAAAATCACTCGCCCTGTCACAGTCTCATTTACAAACAGGCTTCCACCTATAATTGCCAAACATGGCACACTTAGCTGTACTGTACTCGCTGTCACCCGATCAATATGCTTCAAAATCGCATACCAGAGTACATAAGCTCCGCTTGAAGTGACACCACCCGACAAAATTGCTAAGACCCATCCTTGCATGTCAATGTAGCGATCTTGGGCAAGTAATACATTCGCTAACAAAACCATTGGCACAGCTAGCGTAAAATTTGCCAACGTACTAGCAATCGGTTGTGTCATATTGCGACCCGCGATGCTGTATCCCGCCCATGCCAAACCAGATATCATCATAATTAGAGCATATTGCAAATCAGGTGTATGAGCACCCGGTAATAGCAAAACAATGATTCCAGCCAAAGCAATGCATAAGCCTATACCACGGTATATTCCAATCTGCTCCCCCTGCCAATAGCCGTAAAGCACCATAGTCAGCTGTACAACCCCAAACAATAACAAAGCACCAATACCAGCGTCGATTTGAAGATAAGCATACGAAAATGCCAAAATATAAACCGCTAGAAAAAATGCGTTTTTTAAACTCCATTGGACTTTGGTTTTAGACGATTTTGAATATAAAAACAGTCCAAATAAAACAACAGCACCACTTCCCACTCGTATTAGACTAAAAGTCATTGGGTCAATATATCGACCAACCAAAGCCAAACGACACAATACAGAATTTGCTGCAAAGGCCGCCATTATGAGTGCAATTTTAAAAAGCATTGTCCTTATGCTCCTGTTATTTCTTATAGTGTAAAAGAAGTCTTTCTTATCTATCTAATTCATTATGCAACTCATTTAATTCAATTTTTATAATAAAGGAATTTTATATTAAATGGACAAGTTTTTAAGATTCAACTTATCAGTTCAATCTTTAACTCTAGAATTGACTTATCGATGACTTAATAATAGGCTAATATCAAGTTCCATTTTAGAACTTAAAGAATTAAAGGACCCAAAAAATGAAAAATCCGATGGAAATGACTGGCCTTGAATTTTTACAAGCAATGATTGAAGGCCATATTCCACCTGCCAGCATTAGTAAAACAATACCTATGCAACCTACTGAAATTTCAGAAGGATCTGTTACCTTTAAAGCCCAAGCAGATCATAACCATTTAAATCCACTCGGTGGCGTACATGGTGGTTTTGCTGCCACCGTCCTAGATTCAGTGACTGGCTGTGCAGTACATACGATGTTACCTGCGGGTGTAGGTTACGGCACAATCGACCTTAACGTAAAAATGTGCCGCCCTATTCCCCAAAATCAGGCTTTAATTGCAACAGGCAAAGTTATTAATTTAAGTAAAAATTTAGGTATTTCTGAAGGAAAGATTATTGATGAGGAAGGTAAACTGTATGCCTATGCAACAGCAACCTGCATGATTATTCGTCCATAATCATTAAAGGCAGCCTTAAACCGCTGCCTTTTTTATTAAGTCATCTGAATTATCTGGACGTTCACAAGTTTGTGCAATCACATACGGCGCCCAAATATTTTTAAGTTGAAGTTCTATAATTTCTTGATGCTCTACAGTCCAAGCTAAAACTTTATTTTTACCCAACAATAACTCCCCTTCTAATTGAAAAATATATAAAGATTCAGAAGAGTTTAGTAGTTTCGAGCTTTTTAAAATCTTAAGTGAATTATGCACATTCCATTTAGCGCTAAACCAAAGCTGCAATAAATCACCTAAATATAAATCCTGCTTTTTGAAAGGATAAGCATTAATCCATGCACCTTCTACAAGTGTGTAATAAGATTCTGATTGATTTAAGATATTGAGATAATTGTGTTGATAGAAATCAAAATTAGAAAAAATAGAAGCGATCGTAAGCGTTTTCATACTTATCTCCGATTTAGCCATTTTAGTGCTGGCAAGTTGGTTTAAATCCACACTGTTTGGATTTCTCCAAACGCTTGTTCTTTTTTGAATCTAGCAATTGATTTTTTAAAGTGCAAGTAATTTCTTAACTCATCACTCAACTGATCAAATAAAAAGCATACGACACAAAAATGAAGTAAACATGACAATTTAGACTTGACCCTTCTCAAAATCTCCTTATAATCGCATGCAGATTCTCCCATAGCTCAGTCGGTAGAGCGACGGACTGTTAATCCGCAGGTCCCTGGTTCGAGCCCAGGTGGGAGAGCCAAATACTAAAAAGCCCGCAGCATTAAAGCGGGCTTTTTTTGCCATAAATTTATCAATAACTATAAAAAATCCTCTATCAGCAGATAGAGGATTTAATTTTTTCTTAGAGTCTTTATTAGGTTTAACGCTCTAACCTAACTCGAAAGAATATATTTTCTTCTTAAATTATTATTCCACTTCAACCACTTTTAAAGGATTAAAAGATTGAGTGGTCGGCATCATTTCAATACGATTAATATTAATGTGTGGAGGTTGTGAAGCAATCCAAGCTACTGTATTTGCAATATCTTCAGGCAAAAGTGGATTCTTTTTATCATATAGACTGTTTACTTTATCCTCATCACCTTTAAAACGCACAAGAGAAAATTCAGTACCTCCACACAACCCTGGTTCAATGTTAGTTACGCGCACACCTGTACCAGCCAAATCAGCACGAAGATTTAGACTAAATTGCTCCACAAATGCTTTGGTTGCCCCATACACATTGCCCCCTGGGTATGGATATGTGCCTGCGATAGACCCCATATTAATAATCAAACCTGATTTTTTCTTTACCATACTTGGCAAAATTAATCGGGTAATCGTAACAAGCCCCTTAACATTGGTATCAATCATCGTGTACCAATCATCTAGATCTGATTTATCTGCTGGTTCCAATCCTAATGCCAAACCTGCATTATTCACCAATAAATCAATTTGGCCGATTTGAAATTCGGCTGGCAAATCAACCAATACTTTATTTATATTTTCTGCCGTATCTGTCATGTCAAATACTAGGGGGTAGAATTTCTCACCAAGCTCTTGTTTTAGTTCTTCTAGTTTTTCTGCTCGTCTTCCGCAACCAATAACGTTATATCCTAACTCAATCAGTTTTTTTGAAATGCTATAACCAAAACCCGCTGAGGCACCTGTAACTAATGCTAACATTCTTATATCCTTAGAAATGATCAACTATTTCAGTTGAACTCATGATGAACATATCAGCCTTTATATTTACACAATATTTATTATTAGCCTAAAAAAATAAAAGTTTTTTAAAAATTTTAAGAGAAATTAAAATCTATAAAAAATATATTTATTAAATAATTATATGCATTAAAAAACTAAAAGCAGAACATGCTTACCGCCAAAGAGATAATACTCACCAAATAAAAAAGTTTACCGTGAAAGGTAAACTTTTTTATTTGAGACATCCAAGACTAAGCAGGAATACCACTATGAAAACGGAAAGTATCATCTGGTGTTAAAATCAGATTCTTTTCAACTTCACGGATATGATCAATTCGCTGTTGAATATCCTCTTTAGGATCTTTCATTTTTGCAGTGGTTGCCACATCAAGCGCAAGAGCTAGATAGTCTTCAAAATGACGAGACTCTGACTTAAGCAAGTATCGATAATAACGTCCTAACTCATCATCTACACGCGGAGCAAGTGCATAAAAACGCTCACATGAACGAGCCTCTACGAATGCACCAATCACCAGCACATCAATTAAAGCTTCAGGCTCATACGTACGAATCTCTTTACGCAACCCACCTGCATAACGCCCAGCACTTAAGCCAGTCCACTCTTGACCACGCTTAGCCATAAGCTCAAGCACTTGTTCATAGTGAAGCATTTCTTCTCGTACAAGTTGAGCAAGTTTTACTTGTAAGTCAGGAAAGAAGCTATAGCGGAACATTAAGTTCATTGCTGTACTAGCAGCTTTCTTTTCGCAATTAGCATGATCTTGCATCAAGATATCTAAATTATTGATTGCTTCATCCAACCATGCATTTGGTGTTTGACATCCTAAAAAAGCCACCACAGGTTGCATTAACTCATCGTAATTGATACTCGACATAACCAACTATCCTGCTGCCTGAATCGCTGTTTTCATATCTTTAACAGCTTGAACCAGACCTACAAAAACACTTTCAGCAATAATTGAATGACCAATGTTTAATTCATGAATTTGTGGAATAGCTGCAATTGGTGCAATATTTTTAAGGTTAAGGCCATGACCTGCATTTACAACCAAACCTTTTGAAGCTGCATATTCAACACCTTTGATAATGCGCTCTAACTCGGCTTGTTGATCTTGCTTCGTTTCCGCATCTGCATATGCACCCGTGTGCAACTCAATCGTAGGTGCGCCACACGCAACTGCTGCATCAATTTGGGCTAAATCAGCATCAATAAATAATGATACGTCGCAACCAATGGCCGCTAAAGTTTGAGTTGCAGCTTTAACTTTTTCAAAGTTACCCACTACATCCAAACCACCTTCAGTTGTTACTTCTTGGCGTCTTTCTGGAACAAAACACACGTGCTGCGGCTGAATTTCTTTCGCAAACTCGACCATTTCATCAGTAACAGCCAACTCTAGGTTCATACGCGTTTTTAATAATGGACGCATGCGACGTACATCGTCATCTTGAATATGGCGACGGTCTTCACGCAAATGCAAAGTAATCCCCTCTGCACCCGCTTCTTCACAAATAAGAGCAGCTTCTACAGGGTCTGGATAAGTAGTACCGCGCGCCTGTCTCAAAGTAGCAACATGGTCTATGTTTACACCAAGCAATGCAGCCATAAATAAATCCTAATTACGATTGAGTTTGAGTATTTTGAATCCACAATTGTCGACTTTTTAGGGGACGATCTCCTAAAAGCGATGTAATCATTTGACGGTATAGTTTACCTAATAATTGCAATTGTTCGTGAGAAAAATCCTGGCCTTGCTCATAATCCAACATAGATAAAATTGCTTTACCCGACAATGAAGAACGACTTGCCTGAACAACGGGCGCAAAACCTTCGGTCACCTGAAATTGATAAAACTGGTGAGCCTGTATTGGCTGTTGTTGAGTATCGATTGAGAAATCAATCGCGTAACCCAGCTCAGGAAGTAAAACATGTTCGAACTGACGCAAAATCTGTCTCAGAAAAAGATCAGGATTTTCGTGGGAAGATAATTGCTGTAATTGAAGCAGGGTTAATTGATATTGCTCAAAAGATTGTGGCATTGCCTCTTCTAATGGGCAAAGTCTAAGAACAATTTCATTTAAATAAAATCCAGCAAAAAAAGCATCACCAAAAAAGAAAACTGGCTGATTTAATATTTCCAGCTTAGTAAAATTTTTGAGTTCACTTTTACCTGTGGCTTGCAGTCGAATAGGCTGATATTGAGGGGGGGGAGTCTGCCTTAAAATACCATCGACTCGCCCATACTCCTGAGTAAAAAGATGCACAATATGACTTTTTTCGCGGTACTTACGGTGATGAATCATATATCCATGGAGGACTTCATTGCGCATCATAAAAAGAATCTATTCCTCAGATTCTTTTTCTTTTTTATCATCCTCATCATCCCCGTCAGGAATAACAGCACCTACAACAGCTGCCGTACCTTTAACTACACCTTTGGTAGTTTTATAGGCGATACCTACTGGTACGGTTACAAGCTTATATACACAACCTTGTAACATCAATATACATCCAACTATAGCGATTAATGATGTAATTGTTTTCATACCAGCATCCTTATCCTTTAGATATCACTGTATCCTAAGCTTTTTAGAGCACGCTCATCATCAGACCAGCCACCCTTCACTTTTACCCAAAGTGTGAGCATAATTTTTTGCTCAAACATTTTTTCCATGTCTTTACGAGCATCCATACCAATCGTTTTAAGCTTGGCACCTTTTTCACCAATCACAATGGCTTTTTGACCAGCGCGGTCTACAAAAATCGTTGCATCGATATAGGTACAAGCCGGCTTTAAACGACCAGTTTTTTCATTAACAGTTGCTTCTTCTGTTTTGAAAGATTCAATTTGTACTGTTAAATCATAAGGAAGCTCTTCACCCAACTGACGCATGATTTTTTCGCGAATAATTTCACTTGCCAAGAAGCGTTCAGAGCGGTCAGTAATCTGATCAAATGAATACAATGGTGGTTGATAAGGAAGGTATTTCTCAATCGTTTCACTCAAGTGTTCTAAGTTTGCACCACGCAAAGCAGAAACAGGAACAATCTCAGCAAAATTCATAAGTTTGGCACGTTCTTGAATGAGAGGTAGAATCTCTCTTTTATCTTCAAAAGTGTCGGCCTTATTAATGACTAAAATAACCGGCATTTCAGCGTTCTTGAGTTTTTCAAGCACTAAATCGTCGTTTTGAGTCCACTTATAAGCATCAATAACGAATAAAACCAAGTTAACGTCACGTAATGCAGAATGAGCAGCACGGTTCATCATTTTATTAATAGCACGCACTTCTTTTTTATGCATACCTGGGGTATCTACATATACCGCCTGCATCTTTTCGCGCGAATCAATACCAATAATTTTATGACGTGTTGTTTGAGGTTTACGCGAAGTAATAGAGAGCTTTTGACCCAATAAATGGTTCATGAGGGTAGATTTACCCACATTTGGACGTCCCACAATCGCCACAAATCCGCTCTTAAAATCCGAAGGGATTGTTACGCCTTTGGAACTAAAAAATTGATCAATCAGATTATTAGGATCTTGGTTTTCATTTGAATCTGGATTGATTTGATCAGAATGCATCGACATGCAGGTTATTGCTCCAATAACTTTAAAATTTCCGCCGCTGCTGCCTGCTCGGCAAAACGACGACTTGAACCCTCACCATAAATCTTCGGTAAACCATCTACCACACATTCCACTTTAAAGTGCTGATGAGGTGCATCACCCTGAATATCTACAACCTCGTAAACAGGGAGAGGTTTTTTACGTGCTTGTAGATACTCTTGTAAACGTGATTTCGGATCTTTGAGTTGATCCGTAGGTTCTATATGGTCTAAATAGGGTATGTACCATTTTAGCACAATATCTTTAAGTAAGTTGAGATCACCACTATCAAGATAAATTGCACCAATAATCGCTTCTACCGTATCTGCTAATATTGACTCACGATGATGACCACCAGATTTCAACTCGCCTGTACTTAATATTAAACACCGACTAAGTTGCAAATCGGTTGCAATCTTACCTAACGCTTCTTGGCGAACTAAAGTCGCACGCATACGCGTGAGACGACCTTCATTTTCATTTGGATAGGCATGATATAGATAATTGGCGATTATCATGCCTAATAATGAATCGCCGAGAAACTCTAAGCGCTCGTAATTGTATTTGTGACTCACCGAACGATGAGTCAAAGCTAACTGTAACAATTCAAGCTGCTTAAATTGATATCCGATTCGACTCAGTAAGCGAGGATCACTTAGTTTGAACTGATGTTTTATCAAAACTCTTCTCAAATGTTAAAACTAAATCAATATTGAATAAGAAAGGTTTTCTTACTTCATATTTCTTTTTGACCGTTAGACCTGACTGATTAAACACTTGAGCGATCTCTTTAAAATGGAGATCACGAATATTGTTCATTTCGAGTCGCTGATCCATTTGTGCTACAAACTTTTGTGGTGTGATCTCAGAAGAGCTTTCTTGTAAAAGCTCTTCTATCTGATTATTAATCAGCCGATCATCCCAATATGCTGGCCAAACTGCAAG
This sequence comes from Acinetobacter sp. 742879, assembly GCF_000588535.1. Classification (NCBI taxonomy): domain Bacteria; kingdom Pseudomonadati; phylum Pseudomonadota; class Gammaproteobacteria; order Moraxellales; family Moraxellaceae; genus Acinetobacter; species Acinetobacter sp. 742879. Next base: position 155,138 of record NZ_JFYC01000004.1, read on the forward strand.
TACAGCTTTTACTGCAACTGCAAATATAACCACCCCAAATAAAATTGCTAAATACGAAGTACCCTGTTGTGCCTTACGCATTTCTTTTTTTCCTAATGGTTGTTTTTAATCTATTTTTCCATTTCGGCTAAAGTTAGGAAGGTGTAAACCCGGTTCTTTATGCATCCACACGTAGAATGCTCGTCCTGTTAAGTTTTCTTCAGGAACGAACCCCCAGAAACGACTGTCTGCACTTTGATCGCGGTTATCCCCCATTGCAAAGTAATGTCCTTTTGGTACAGTCACTTCCCAATATAAACCGTCTTGGTTCGCATATTTACCATTTTCAACATAGTTGATAAACGGTGCTTGGCGCGCCACATTTACGCCTTCAAGCTCACGCATCGTAAAGGTATGCTCACCAATCGTCTCTTTATGATAAATAGACGTTGGCGTATCCATCACATCTTTTTCACGGCTGAACTGTGTTAATACTTTCGGTACTTTCTGCCCATTAATAATCAATTGCCCATGGTCATAAATAATATGATCACCAGGTAAACCGATTACACGTTTAATATAGCTAATAGTCGGTTGAGGTGGATAACGGAATACAATTACATCACCACGCTTCGGTTCGCCTACATCAATAATCTTCTTATTAACGATAGGTAGACGTACACCATAATCAAATTTATTCACCAGAATAAAATCACCAGTTTCTAAAGTTGGTACCATAGAGTCCGATGGAATATTAAATGGTTCATAAAGAAATGAACGAAGCACAAGTACTACAGCTAAAACTGGCCAAAAGTCATAGGCCCATGTAATGACAAAATTTTCGTTCCCGCGTCCTTTATTTGCACGCTGTTTTAATACAAGTTTATCTAACAACCACACTGCAAATAGAATCAGCGTAACTGGAACAAGAATTAAATTAAAATCAAAATCCACATGACCTCACTCGCAGCCTCGCTGCTTGTATTACAGTGGGGAAAAGAAATTGTTCACTTCCCCCACCCTCATTTCTTATCTTTCTACTTTCAATACAGCCAAGAACGCTTCTTGTGGAATTTCAACACTTCCCACTTGTTTCATACGTTTCTTACCTTCTTTTTGTTTAGAAAGTAGTTTTTTCTTACGCGAAACGTCACCACCATAACATTTTGCCAAAACGTTTTTACGCATCGCTTTTACGGTAGAACGGGCAATAATTTGTGCACCGATTGCTGCCTGAATAGCAACATCGAACATTTGGCGAGGAATTAAATCTTTCATTTTCTCAACCAATGCAATACCACGATGACGTGCATCATTACGGTGACAAATCATAGCCAAGGCATCAACCTTTTCGCTATTAATTAACACATCAACCTTAACTAAAGCTGAACTTTCAAAACGTACAAAGTTATAGTCTAAAGATGCAAAGCCACGAGAGCATGACTTTAATCTGTCAAAGAAATCCATAACGACTTCAGCCATCGGAATTTCAAAAGTAATAGAAACTTGGTTACCCAAGAATTTCATATCTTTTTGTACACCACGACGTTCGATACAGAGCGTCATTACGTTCCCTAAATATTCTTGAGGAACAAGGATATGACATTCAGCAATTGGTTCACGCAAATCTTCTACGGTCGATCCATCCGGCATTTTTGATGGACTATCGATGTAAATCGTTTCGCCTTTCTTGGTTAATGCTTCATAAATTACGGTAGGTGCAGAACTGATGAGATCAAGATCGTATTCACGCTCTAAACGCTCTTGTACAATTTCCATATGTAGCATACCTAAGAAGCCACAACGGAAACCAAAGCCTAATGCATCAGAACTTTCTGGTTCAAAGAATAAAGCCGAGTCGTTAATCTGCAATTTTTGTAATGCTTCACGGAACGGTTCAAAGTCACTCGCATCAATAGGGAAAAGACCAGCATATACTTGCGGTTTAACCTTTTTGAAACCAGGTAAAGTTGCAACGTCTGGTGTAGAAGCAAGAGTAATTGTGTCACCTACTGGTGCACCAAAAATATCTTTAATACCAGCAATAACAAAACCTACTTCACCAGCTTCAAGAATATCTGTTTCAGTATGCTTAGGATTAAATACACCTACAGAAGTGACCGGATGAGTTTGTCCTGTCGATTTAACCAACATTTTGTCGCCCTTGCGGATACGACCTTGTTTAATACGAACAAGAGAAACTACGCCTAAGTAGTTATCAAACCATGAGTCGATAATTAATGCTTGTAATGGTGCTTCACGATCACCTTCTGGCGCCGGAATAACATCGACTAAACGCTCGAGTACACCTTCAACACCTAAACCAGTTTTTGCTGAACAGGTTGGTGCATCTGTCGCTTCAATCCCGATAATTTCTTCAATTTCATGAATTACACGTTCAGGTTCAGCCTGTGGTAAATCAATTTTATTTAGAATAGGAAGAACTTCTAGACCTTGTTCAATTGCTGTATAACAGTTTGCAACTGATTGAGCTTCAACGCCTTGTGCAGCATCTACAACCAGTAGCGCACCTTCACATGCAGCTAATGAACGAGAAACTTCATAGGAGAAGTCAACGTGCCCTGGCGTATCAATAAAGTTAAGTTGGTATTCCTGACCATTTGGATGGGTGTAATACAGCGTGACAGAAGCGGCTTTAATGGTAATCCCACGTTCACGCTCAAGCTCCATTGAGTCTAAGACTTGAGCTTGCATTTCACGATCTTGTAGACCACCACACATCTGAATAAAACGGTCAGCCAATGTAGACTTACCATGGTCAATGTGGGCAATAATCGAGAAATTTCGTATATTTTTGATATCGACGGATTTTTTAGCTTGCGCCATGGGTTACCTTGAGAAAATATAGAGTGCTATGTAGCTTGTTTTAATACACAGCCAAAGCGGTTAAATAAATTGCGTGAGATTATAACAGATGCATATTTTAAAGTATCCAAAATAATCATGAGCTTTGTACTTATGTTTTAAAAAAGGACAGTCAAAGTAAGCGTATTACGTCCAACTATTGAGCATATGAAACGGTAAAATCATAAGGATTTATGCTTGAATCAAGCGGCGTATATGCATGAGTAAAAGTTGGCGACATTCGTTTTGGACGTCCTGTAGCAATTTCAATACATGCCCATTTGGTATTTCCAACAAATAATACGGCCTGATCTGATGGACGAAAAAACACATACTGGCGGAATGAATAAAGTGCATTAATGTCATCTAACCATGTACGTAACAAAATTTGTTCGCCTTCAAATGCAGCTTTACGATATTGCACATGATGCTCAACCGCGACCATGGCGTGTTTTAACTCAAGATACTTAGTTACTCCTACTCCCAAAGTTTCAACATGGGCAGCCGCTACATCCTGCATCCACTGAACATACATTACGTTATTTACATGTCCCAACGCATCAATGTGATGTGGCTGCACCTGAATATGTAAATCAAAAATACTACTCACAAATGAACACTCTTATTTATTAACCTTAAAACTGAAATAAGTGTAGGTAGATATCGCTAAACGCTCAAGATAAATAACAAAAACCACCCATTTTCAGGGTGGCTTATTGATTCTGTTGAGGATTATTGAATACGTAAACCAAGCATTGCGCGCTGTCCCTGACGAATAATAGCAACACGTGCTACGGTATTTTTCGGTAAGTTAGAAACAACTTTTGCAAAATCCTGACTATTTAAAATTTGATTATTATTGACTTGAGTAATCACATCGCCCGGAATGATATTCGACAATGATGCTAAACCACCACGGCGAACATCTTGTACATAAATACCACCTTTTACGCTCAACGCATTTTTTTCCGGTTCAGCTAGATCACGAATACTCATGCCTAAAACTGGTCCCTTAGATGCAGCACCTTGTAAACCAGTAGCAGGTGTTTCATCTGGTGCAGTCGTTAAAGTAGCTGAAATATTACGTGTTTTATCATCACGTAATACTTCAAACTGAACAGTTTGATTTGGCTGTACTTTGTTTAATGCATACAGTAAATCACTCGTACGAAGTACAGGCGCACCATTTAATTTTAAAATCACGTCGCCCGCTCTTAGCCCTGCTTTTTGTGCAGGTGAGTTCGGAGAAATTTGAGTAATTAAAGCACCTTCAGGTTTTGGTAATTTGTAGGCATCAGCAAGGTTTCGGTCAATATCTTGCATCATCACCCCTAGATAAGAGCGTGTGACTTTACCTTTTGTTTTAAGCTGGTCGGCAACATCCATTGCTACATCAATCGGAATAGAGAAAGACAAGCCCATATAACCGCCGGTACCGCTAAATATTCGAGAATTTACCCCGACCACTTCACCATTTTGATTAAATAATGGACCACCAGAGTTACCTGGATTTAAAGCCACATCAGTTTGAATAAACGGCACCGAAGTTTCACCGCTCATGTTTCGTGATTTTGCACTGACAATACCGGCCGAAGCTGAATAGTCAAAACCAAACGGCGAACCAATAGCTAAAACAGGTTCTCCGACACGTAAACGGTCAACATTTCCTACTCGTAAAGCTGGATAGTTAGTTCCATTTACCTTTAACAAAGCAACGTCTGTACGCTCATCACTACCCACCACGGTTGCATCAATTTCACGGCGGTCATTTAGAGTGATGCTAATACGAGAGGCATTTTCAATCACATGGTGGTTAGTAAGTAGGTAACCATCTTTACTAATAAAGAATGCACTTCCATAAGCTGTCTTTTCTTGTGGACCTTGTTGCTGTGGAATGATGACCTGATTGCCAAAGAAACGTTTTAAAATTTCAGGAACTTGCTGTTGCAACAGTTCATCCTGAGTCATTTTTTTTACGACATTGACACTCACGACTGCTGGACTAACTTGTTCAACCAGATTTGAAAAATCAACAGCAGCATTTGCTTGAACAGCAGCAACTGTAAATACCGCTGCATACATTCCTTGTTGTAAATAGCGAGATTTCATTCGGTGCTCACCCACAATTGGTCTACGAGAATAAGGATAAAACTGTTGTATCACAACGCTTTGAGGTTGTGCGTAACAATATGTTTATTTGTAATACGTCATCACAAGGAATATTTTACGCATTGCAACTTTTTAAGCCAATTGCAATTTTTCTCTGAGTTAGAGCGCTTAAGCTCTTGCCTTTTTAGGTAAAAAGGGGTGTCATTAGCGGACGTTTTAAATTGATGCGAATGGACATGCCTAATTTACAGACAATTCACCACTTTGACGTGATTATTGTGGGCAGCGGCGGCGCTGGTTTAAGTCTGGCTTTATCGTTACCAAATCATTTTAATATTGCAGTTTTAGCCAAAGCTGCTCTAACCGAAGCAAGTACCTTTTATGCTCAAGGTGGCGTTGCTGCTGTTCTTGATGAGACTGACTCTATTCAACAGCATATTAATGACACTATGATTGCAGGCGCTCATTTATGTGAAATGGACGCGGTACAACATACCGTAGAAGGCGGCCGCCCTTCTGTTGATTTTCTTTTAAAACAAGGCGTGCAATTTACCTTAGATGAAGATGAACAGCTTCATTTGACTCGCGAAGGTGGTCACTCGCAGCGTCGCATTATCCATTCTGCTGATGCAACAGGCAAAGCCATTTCAACTACTTTGGTTGAACGTGCCAAAGAACGTAAAAATATTACTATTTTTGAAAATTATATTGCGATTGATTTAATCACCTCGCATAAATTAGGCCATACCGACCAAGCGAATCGTGCTATTGGTTTATATGCATTAGATGAAAATACTGAAAAGGTTCATACTTTCCTTGCACCATTCACCGCGCTGGCTTGCGGCGGTGCGATGAAAGCTTATCTGTACACATCTAATCCAGATATTGCAACAGGTGATGGTATTGCAATGGCCTTCCGTGCAGGTTGCCGCGTAGCCAATATGGAATTTAATCAGTTCCACCCAACTTGTCTGTATCATCCTCAAGCACGCTCATTTTTAATTACCGAAGCTATGCGTGGTGAAGGTGCTTATTTGCGCTTACCTGATGGCGAACGTTTTATGTTGCGTTTTGATGATCGTGCAGAACTGGCTCCTCGTGATATTGTGGCACGTACCATTGACCATGAAATCAAGCGTCTCGGTATTCGTCACGTATGGTTAGACATTACCCACAAATCACCCGAGTTTATTAAAGAGCACTTCCCTACACTTTATGCAAGATTGCTTGAGTTAGGCATCGATATTACCCAAGACATGATTCCTGTAGTTCCAGCAGCTCACTATACATGTGGTGGTGTTGTGGTTGACTCAAATAGCCAGACGGATATTGAAGGACTCTATGCGATTGGTGAAACGTCTTATACAGGCTTACATGGTGCAAACCGTATGGCAAGTAACTCATTACTTGAGTGCTTCGTTTATGGCATGAGTGCAGCAAAAGATATTGAAAATAAATTTGATGAAAACTTCAAATTACCAGAAGTACCAACTTGGGATGACTCCCAAGTAACCAACCCTGATGAAGATGTGGTAATTTTACAAAACTGGGATGAGTTACGTTCGACCATGTGGAACTACGTTGGTATTGTCAGAACCACAAAACGTTTAGAACGTGCTTTACACCGTATTGAAATGTTAAAGCGTGAAATCACTGAATATTATCAAGACTACCGTGTTAGCAAAAACCTGATTGAGCTGCGTAACCTTGTTTTAGTATCGGAAATGATTGTTCGCTGTGCCATGCAACGTAAAGAATCACGTGGTTTACATTACACGCTTGATTATCCGGAAACTTCGAGTGAAATTCGTAAAACCGTTTTAACTCCTCCAAATTTTGCAGTAGAACAGCCGTTGGTTAATACTGACATTTAAGTTGTTCTTCTATAAAAAAGCACAGCTTTGGCTGTGCTTTTTTATTTGGTTTGATATTTATGCTCTAGGTGGGATTGAATAAGTCGCGGTCACATGCGCAACAGGTTCATCCAAACCGACCGAATAAATCCAAACCTCCCCCACCACTAAACTCTTTCCTACTTTCATGAGTTTACATTCACTACGTAAGTCTTGATCACCCGCGGGTTTTCTTAAAAAATTAATATTAAAGTTGGTGGTTACGGCTAAACCAACAATACCGATCTCACCTAATATCGCAATATATAAGGCAAAATCAGCTAATGTCATCATGGTTGGACCAGATATCGTGCCACCAGGGCGTTGATGCCTTTGGTCGACATGATAATAAACAACCGCTGCTTTGGGGGTGACTGATTCAATCGTGCAATGTTCAAGACTTGGTGGAAATTCCTTTTCAAGAAATGCCATGATTTCTTCTTTTGAGCTTTTCATCCTTGTTATTCTTCAATCTATAAATCATATGTAAGATAGCATAAGAAAATAGCAGATATTTTCTATGACGATTTAAATCAGAATTAACGTCATTTTTCACCACTCCCAAAAATATGAGAGTGGCTAATCCGATGGCCTATGCTAAATATTGCAAAGCCTGTTCAAACACCTGATCAGGACTTTGTGTTGCATCTAAACGTTTAATACGCTCAGGCTCAGCCTTCCATAAGGTTTCATAACCTTCACGAACCTTAGTAAAGAAGCTTAACTTTTCTTGTTCAAAACGGTCTAAAGCTCCACGTTCACGTGCACGGTTCATACCAAGTTCAATCGGTGCGTCTAGCCAGAAAGTCACCTCCGGCATGCGTGAAACGAAGTTCTGATTTAAAAGTTGTAATTTATCTTGGCTTAAACCACGACCAGAACATTGATAAGCAAAACTCGCATCGGTAAAGCGATCACTTAATACAATTTTGTTAGCTTCTAAAGCAGGCAAAATAACTTGTTGTAAGTGTTGAGCACGTGCTGCATAAATGAGTAATAACTCGGTATCATGACTCATATTTTCATCATGATTCACCGCCAAAAGCATAGAACGAATTTGCTCAGCTAACGGTGTGCCCCCCGGCTCTCGAGTTAAAACAACTTGTTTGCCATGCTCTTCAAAATGCTGATGAATTTTTCGAATGAGTGTAGTTTTACCTACCCCTTCCGTGCCTTCAAAGCTGATAAACATCTCTTTTCCTTATTTCTTCGATCTCAACACGGATAAATATTCTTGCACTGCTTGATTATGAGCTTGCAAGTCTGCCGTAAATTTATGTCCACCATTACCAGTCGCTACGAAATAGATGTTATTTGAATCATCTGGATGTAATGCTGCTTCAATTGCTTTTTGGCTTGGCAAAGCAATTGGAGTCGGCGGTAAACCATTAATGGTATAAGTATTATATGGTGTTGGAGTACGCAGGTCTTCTCGGGTAATGTTGCCTTTATAGTTATTACCCATTCCGTAAATAACAGTTGGATCCGTTTGTAAACGCATACCGAGTTTTAAACGGCGGACAAAAACTCCAGAAACTTGTGTAAGTTCACTGTCTAAACTCGTTTCTTTCTCAACAATAGAAGCCATAATTAATGCTTCATATTTATCTTTATAAGGTAAATTCGGCGCGCGATTGGCCCAAGCTGTATCTAGAGCTTTTATTTGACGATGATATAAATCGGTAAGAATTTTCTTGTCAGTCTCGCCTTTGGCAAAGAAATAAGTATTCGGCGCGAATAAGCCTTCTGGATGATCGTAAGGAATCCCAAGCGCTTTCATAAGCTGATCATTAGGTAAATCCAATATTGTATTTTTTACATTTTTATCATTTTTGAGTGCAGTAATAAGCTGCTTAAAAGTTGTACCTTCAATCACCAAAACACGATTCATCTGAGCATTATCAGCGTCAGATAACATCTCTAACACTTGTCTTACGCTCATCCCTTGTTCAATTTCATACACACCAGCTTTCATGCTGTCATGAATCATAAACTTTTGATAAAGCTTCAATATGATAGGAAAGCTAACTTTATCTTCTTTTGCCAAACGATCAATAAAACCAGAATAAGTTTCCCCAGATGTAATAGATAACATCTGTTTTTTGCCTTCGATAGGATAAGCCTTAAACAAACTTGACCATAAAATGGCAAACGTAAAGATTAAAACAATAAAAAGGCCAATTAGAACCAATCGCTTAGAAAATTTTGGAGCTTGTTTTTTGTTATTTTTCTTGGCGTTTTTTGCTTTCGCATTCACAGGTGGCTTCGGCATATTAATGAATCTGATTTAAGTTAAGGATATGAAATAAATCTATGCATGCCTGTGTATCTAGCGTTTTCTCGCCTAAATGAGTAACCACTCGCATAGGGTTTAAAGCATTACAAAAGAATAGACTTTGTATTTCAGATACTTCATCTAATTCAATCACACGTACTTCACAGGCAATACCATGGTGCTGCATACGCGCCAGAATTTCTGCCCGCATTACACCGTGGACGCCATTATAGCGAAGTTCAGGAGTAATCCATCTATCATTTAAACGAATAAAACAATTACTACTGACCCCTTCAACAATATAACCTTGTACATCAGTAACTAATGCTTCAGCCCACCCGAGTTGATCTGCTTCTTTTTTTAGCAATACTTGTTCAAGGCGGTTTAAAGATTTAAGCCCCACTAAGCTCGGCATGGTTAAACCTAGGGCCTGATTTAAAACACCACACTGGATAAAATCAGGCATACACGGCTCTAAAGCTTTTGGATAAAACCAGATATAAATATCAGCTTCATGTTTCGGCAAAGTATAACCGCGATCGCCTTCCCCACGACTAATCACAATTTTTAAAGTGCCGTTGAGTACGAGGTTTTGCTTTTGGAGTTGCTGTACACTCAGTTCAATTAATTCAAAATTTACAGTTAAAGACAGTTTTTGACATGCAAGTTTTAGACGTTGCCAGTGTCTTTCTTTAAGCTCAATTTGATTTTGAAAAACACGAATTGTGGTAAAGCACCCATCTCCATAATGAAAGGCTCGATCCAATAAAGGAATAGTCTCAACGGGTTGCCCATTTTTAAAACACCACATGTTTGTTCCATCCTTTACTAAAAGCCGCACAACAATACAACACCTTTCATTTAAATAATAAATGATTGATTTTAAAAAATTATACCGATTTCGTATCTGCTTTTGAAACTTGTTATATATCAAGATTTAAGAATAGTTTATCTCTTTTTATTATTTCTATTTTTTTCATATTAAATTCGTTTTTTATTATTTTTTTAGAATAAAGACTAGCGCTATTCTGCGTTCATGTTTTGAACATTTCATATTTTTTGAGGACTTATCTCATGCGTTTTTCTCAATTAAAAGTCGGGGTTATCGCTGCACTTCTTTCTGTTTCGTCATTTGCAGCCCAAGAATTTTTAAACGTTTCTTACGATCCTACTCGTGAGCTATATACAGATTTCAACAAACAGTTCGGTACTTACTGGAAACAACGTACTGGTCAAGATATTGAGTTTAAGCAATCACACGGCGGCTCTGGTAAACAGGCTCGTGCGGTTATCGATGGCTTAAATGCAGATGTGGTGACATTAGCACTTGCAGCAGATATTGATGAAATTGCTGAAAAAGCAAAATTACTTCCAACTAACTGGCAGAAAAAACTGCCACAAAACTCAACGCCATATACATCAACCATTGTATTTTTGGTGCGTAAAGGCAACCCAAAGCAAATTAAAGACTGGGCTGATTTAATCAAACCAGGTGTAGAAATCATTACACCAAACCCGAAAACCTCTGGTGGTGCTCGTTGGAACTACCTCGCAGCTTGGGCTTGGGCAAAACATCAACCAGGCGGCAATGATGCAAAAGCACAAGAATACGTTCGCCAAATTTATAAACATACTAAAGTTTTAGATTCTGGTGCTCGCGGTGCGACGACTACTTTCGCTGAGCGTGGCATTGGTGATGTATTACTGGCTTGGGAAAATGAAGCTCATTTAGCTATTCGTGAACAGCCGGGCAAATTTGAAATTATTACTCCGTCTCTTTCGATCTTAGCTGAGCCTCCAGTTGCAATTGTGGAGAAGAATGCAGCTAAAAAAGGCAACTTAACTATTGCTAAAGGTTATCTCAACTATTTGTACTCACCTGCTGGTCAAGAAATTGCAGCACGTAACTTCTACCGTCCTCGTAACGCAGCTGTTCTTAAAAAATATAGCAATGTATTTAAGCCATTGAAGCTTGTAACAATCGATAAAGAATTTGGTGGTTGGACAAAAGTACAAAAACAACACTTTGATAATGGTGGTGTTTTCGATCAAATCGTGAAAATCAATAGTGCAGAGAAGTAATTCTTTGCACTAAAGGTAAGGAGAACAGACATGATTCACACTGTAATTGTTCCGGGTGTAGGTGGCAGTGAACATCAGCATTGGCAATCTTGGTTGCAGCGTCAACTCGTGTCTAGTTCTCGTGTTGAGCAAAAAAACTGGGATAGACCTGTATTAAGCGAATGGGTTGAGCAATTCGTTAAAACAGTTCAAGCAGCTCAAGCTCCTGTTCAAATTGTTGCACATAGTTTCGGATGCTTAACGAGTGTAGCTGCTTTGGCTGAGCATCCAGAATTAAGAAGCCAAGTTAAGAAACTAATTTTAGTCGCTCCAGCGAATCCGGCACGCTTTGGGGAAGCAGGGTTTGCTCGCCATAGCTTGACCGACTACAAAGATTATTTTCATCAATTAAAAATTGATGTGCCTGCAACGCTACTCATTAGTGAAAATGATCCATGGCTCGGCTTTTTTGATGCGTTACAACTTGCAAAATCATGGAAGTTAAATCCCGTTAATCTTGGTGAAGTGGGCCATATTAATGTTGCCTCAGGTTTTGGGCCATTCCCTGATTTGCTGAACTATTTGATCCCAGAAGATTCGATGTGTAGTCACTCATCTATCGACCCGGTAAAAACACATTTCTCTCTGAAATTTGCTTAATACCAATCTTTATACCGCACTGTTTATCTTTATTTATTCGCTTACTGGTTTCAGCAGGCTTTTCTCTTTGAGGAAATATCATGTCGCAGCGATCCCGAGTGCTGCCTGGGTTTGGTCTATCTTTGGGCTTCACCCTCGCCTACGTTTCTTTTATTGTGCTTATTCCATTAGCCGCAGTCTTTATCAAATCATTTGGAATCGGATGGGACGGATTATGGGAAATTTTAACGTCTGAGCGTATTTTGAAATCGCTTCAACTCAGCTTTAGTTCAGCTTTAATCGCAGCATTTATTAATGTTGTGTTTGGTCTGCTTTTGGCTTGGTGTCTTGTCCGCTATAACTTTCCCGGAAAACGTCTAGTTGATGCATTGGTCGATTTACCATTTGCTCTTCCGACCGCAGTTGCAGGTATTGCACTAACTTCACTCTATGCACCTACTGGTTGGTTAGGTCAATATCTGGAACCACTTGGTATACAGGTTGCCTATACACCTATCGGAATTACGCTGGCATTGGTATTTATTGGTATTCCTTTTATTGTTCGAACCGTTCAGCCGGTACTCAGCGATATTGAAACCGAACTTGAGGAAGCAGCTTCAGCACTTGGTGCAAATCGTTGGCAGACCATTACTAAAATTATTTTACCGATCTTACTACCTGCTCTATTTACAGGCTTTGCTTTAGCGTTTGCTCGCGGCGTGGGTGAGTATGGCTCTGTTATTTTTATTGCAGGTAACCAGCCGTTTAAAACAGAAATCGCACCGCTGATGATCATTTCTCGTCTTGAAGAATATGATTATGCAGGTGCAACGACCATTGCAGCGGTCATGTTAGTTCTCTCTTTTATCATTCTATTTGTCATTAACTTACTTCAAGCATGGGCAAACCGTCGTACAGGGAGAAACATCACATGAATTTACATACCGACAGCAACGCACTTGCTTTGAAGTTACAGTCTCGTGATGCGACACGTGAGCCAACTTGGGTACGTTATACCCTTATTACAATTGCACTGATTTTTTTCCTCAGTTGCCTCATGCTGCCACTCATTTTGGTTTTCGTGGAAGCATTTAAACAGGGACTAGAAGTCTATGTTCAGGCTTTGATTGATCCAGATACCTTATCAGCAGTGAAATTAACATTACTCACCGCAGCAATTGCAGTTCCAATTAATGTGATATTTGGTGTTGCTGCAGCTTGGGCTGTCTCTAAGTTCCAGTTTAAAGGCAAGGCAATTTTAACCACTATCATTGATATGCCTTTTTCGGTTTCACCTGTTATTGCAGGTTTAATGATTGTTCTTATTTTTGGTGCCCAAGGCTGGTTCGGCGGCTGGTTAATGGATCATGACATTAAGATTTTATATGCCGTACCTGGAATTGTTTTAGCAACTATTTTTATTACAGTTCCATTTGTAGCACGTGAGTTAATTCCACTCATGGAAGCTCAGGGAACAGAGGAAGAAGAAGCAGCAATTGTACTCGGTGCATCAGGTTGGCAAACCTTTTGGAAGGTCACACTCCCTAACATTAAATGGGGTCTGATTTACGGCGTGATTTTGTGTAATGCCCGTGCAATGGGTGAGTTTGGCGCAGTATCAGTGGTTTCTGGTCATATCCGTGGTGAAACCAATACTCTGCCACTGCATGTTGAAATTTTATATAACGAGTACACCTTTAGCGCAGCCTTTGCCGTGTCCTCACTGCTTGCCTTCTTAGCTCTTTTAACACTGATTTTAAAAACTTGGTTAGAGCTACATCAAGATAAACCAGAACCGCATTCAACTGATTCGTAAGGAATGAAATCATGAGTATTCAAGTTAAAAATATTGAAAAACACTTTGGTGCATTCCATGCGCTTAAAAATATTTCCCTAGACTTTCCAGAGGGTGAACTGGTTGCGCTACTTGGACCATCTGGTTGTGGTAAGACGACTCTGCTTCGTATCATTGCAGGTCTAGAATCAGCCGATGGCGGTCAGGTTTTACTTGAAGGTGAAGATGCGACTAATGTACATGTGCGTGAGCGTCAGGTCGGCTTTGTATTTCAGCACTATGCTTTATTCCGTCACATGACTGTATTTGACAATATTGCCTTTGGTTTACGCGTTCGCCCTCGTGCAACCCGTCCTTCGGAAGCTGAAATTAAAAAACGTGTCACTCGTTTACTTGATCTAGTTCAACTAGGCTTTTTAGCAGACCGCTACCCTGCTCAGCTTTCTGGCGGACAACGTCAGCGTATTGCTTTAGCCCGTGCTTTGGCAGTAGAACCTCGCGTGTTATTACTCGATGAACCATTTGGCGCTCTAGATGCCAAAGTACGCAAAGAATTACGTCGCTGGTTACGCAACTTACATGATGAATTGCATATCACTTCAATTTTCGTGACTCACGATCAAGAAGAAGCACTTGAGGTTGCAGACCAGATTATTGTCATGAATAAAGGTAATGTTGAGCAAATCGGTTCACCTCGTGAAGTTTATGAAAAACCTGCAACGCCATTTGTGTTTGATTTCTTGGGTCAGGCAAATCGATTTGAAGGTGAACATACGGAAGGTATTATCCGTATCGGTAATGACCGTATTCAATTACCAACAGCAGTTGAGGCACCTCAAGGAAAAGTGATTGCTTTTGCCCGTCCAGATGAGTTACATATTCACTCGCAACCGCAAGCGAATACCATTGAAGCGACTTTTGTACGTGAAATCTGGATTGCTGGAAAAGTAGTGGCCGAATTACAAGACCGTAATGGACGTTTAATTGAAATTGCTCTGAGCAGTGAAGCTGCAAAATTACATGCATTTAAACCTAATCAAACTGTTTGGGTGAGCGCATCTCAATTGCACTTATTTGCAGACCAAGTTGCTTAAGAAATATATTTGGTGAGGAAATATCTTGCGGATCTTTAGACGCTCCTCACCTCTTTTGAGGAAAAGTGTAAATGAACTTTCAACAATTAAGAATTATCCGAGAAACAGTACGCCAAAACTTTAACTTGACGGAAGCATCGGCTGCACTCTACACATCTCAATCGGGTGTAAGTAAACACATCAAAGATTTAGAAGATGAATTAGGTGTTCAACTTTTCGTTCGTAAAGGTAAACGCCTTTTAGGTTTAACTGAACCAGGCCAGTCACTTCTTAGCATTGTTGAACGCATGTTAGTGGATGCTGAAAATATTAAACGACTTGCTGAAGATTTTAATAAGGTTGACGAAGGAACATTAACAATCGCAACTACGCATACTCAAGCGCGTTATGTATTGCCTCCAATCGTTAATCAATTTAAGAAATTATTTCCAAAAGTTCATTTGATTTTACAACAAGCTAGCCCTGTTGAAATTTCAGAAATGCTTTTACAAGGCGAAGCGGATATTGGAATTGCAACCGAGTCTTTAACGACTGAAGAAAATCTGGCTAGCATTCCTTACTATCAATGGCAGCACAGTATTATTACCCCGCAAAATCATCCTCTGGTGCAGGCGGATAAGATCACTCTAGAACTTTTAGCAGAATATCCACTCATTACTTATCATGGTGGTTTTACAGGTCGATCTAAAATTGATAAAGCGTTTGAAGAGGCTCATCTAGAGGCAGATATCGTAATGTCAGCTCTTGATGCCGATGTTATCAAAACCTATGTGGAACTTGGCATGGGTGTGGGTATTGTCAATGACGTGGCTTATGATACAGAACGTGATTATCGTTTAAAGCAAACCAAAACTGATATTTTTGGTGTTAATACTACATGGATTGCGGTTCGCAAAGGCCACTTATTACGCGGTTATGGTTACGAATTTATTTCTTTATGCTCACCTGATGCGGATATTAAAGCGCTTAAGAAAATTGCTTACCCAGACGAATAAAAATTAAAAATAAATAAAAGAGCTTTTTAGCTCTTTTATTTATTTTATTAAGTACAAAAAAACGAGCCGTAGCTCGTTTTTTCTTTTTGATCTTACCAGTAGAAGTTCACACCAACTTTACCAACTGGCATCCATTGGTATTTATCGTCATTACGAATTTCATTTGCTTCTTTATCAACAGCATCTTGGGCAGATGTTGGGTTACCTGTTACAGGAGCAAGGTTATATTGAGTTAACTGAACTTGTGGGTTACCAGTATAGTAAGCACCTACCTCACCAAATACACCCCAGTTTTTATTGATTTTAGGTGCAAAACCAAAACCTAAGTATGGAGCGATATCATTCTTGTAAGACATTTTACCTCTTACACCGCCCTCTTGGCCTGCAACTGCTTGTTGATAGTTCTTACCATCAATTGATAAAGTTTCACCATTACCAATACGTTTAGCTAAGTCATAATCATTATCTAGATAAGCAGCACCCGCAGCTATATATAAGCCTTGAGCCCAACGGTTAGCACTTGCACCCCATGGACGAATCTCAGCATTTAAATAGATATTATTGTTATCCATATCTAGGTCATATTTAGTACCATTTACAGAAACATCATCTGTCCATGAAATGTCACCACCATTATAACCAAGAGCCAAACCTACATATGGGTTTGCTTGCCATAACAAAGCACCACCGTAACCAGTTGTACCTACCTCAGCACGTGCCCCCACAGGAATTAATTGGTTTTTGTCAAATGCGTAGCTGTCATGAACAACGGCTTCATCTGCCATAGCAGCGCCAGCAGCGAATAAAGCTGTTGTAGTGACTAATACACGTAATGCTTTCATAGTTTTCTCCTCAAAAAGGCTCTGTTTTTAATTTATTCATCTTGTGACTGAAATCATAATAATGACAGCTTAGATTCTTTTTTATACAAAAAATGCTAGATTTCTGTTATTTTTTGATACAAATTGAGTTAAATTTTTATTTTCAAATCATTTTTGTGTAAAAAACACTTGATTATCTAATAAGCTTATTTCGATTTACCTCATTTATATCATCAATTAAACGTAACACGTTTTTTGAAAGATTCTTGTCACAAATTAGTGTAAAATCTTTAAAATTTTTTATGGAAGGAAGATCATGTCTCAGCTTTCTACAATCATTGAGCAAGCATTTGAAGACCGCGCAAATTTTACTGCAGCAGATTGTTCAAGCGAAATTCGCCAAGCTGTTGAAGAAGCAATTGCTGGTTTAGATAACGGTACACTTCGAGTTGCTGAAAAAATCAATGGTGAATGGGTTGTTCATCAATGGTTAAAAAAAGCTGTTTTATTATCATTTAAACTGAATGACAATAAACCAATCGAGTCATGTGATCTTCGTTTCTATGACAAAGTTGAAACTAAATTCTCTGGTTGGACTGAAGAGCAATTTAAAGCTGCAGGTGTTCGTGTTGTTCCTCCTGCTGTAGCACGTCGTGGTAGCTTCCAAGCTAAAAACGTGGTGTTAATGCCATCTTATGTCAACATTGGCGCTTATGTAGATGAAGGCACAATGGTTGATACATGGGCAACTGTAGGTTCATGTGCTCAAATCGGTAAAAATGTTCACTTATCTGGTGGTGTAGGTATTGGTGGTGTTTTAGAACCATTACAAGCTAACCCAACTATTATTGAAGACAACTGCTTTATCGGTGCGCGTTCAGAAATCGTTGAAGGCGTTATCGTTGAAGAAGGCTCAGTCATTTCAATGGGCGTTTTCATCGGTCAATCAACTAAAATTTATGACCGTGAAACTGGCGAAATCCATTATGGTCGTGTACCAGCAGGTTCAGTTGTAGTTTCAGGCAGCTTGCCATCTAAATGTGGTACTTACAGCTTATATGCTGCAATTATCGTGAAAAAAGTTGATGCGCAAACACGTTCAAAAACAAGCTTGAACGATTTGTTACGCGCTGACTAATTTGTTATAACTCTGTTGCGGAGCTTTAATCGCTCCTCATCTCTACGATCAAACTGATCGTAGAGATTTTATTTTTTATATAGTGTGGTATTTCTAGAATGGCTTCCTTACGTTCCTCTGCAATTCCTGTCTCAGACCCTGCGTCCGGTTTACGCATTACCGAGATTTTTTACTCGTTGCAGGGTGAAGCAAATGCCTCTGGCCTACCGACTGTATTTATTCGTCTAACAGGCTGTCCATTACGTTGTAGCTATTGCGATACCACCTATTCCTTTGAAGGTGGCGAGCGTTTTTCACTTGAACATATCATTGAAACAGCTAAACAATTTCAAACACCTTATATTTGTGTGACAGGTGGTGAACCTCTTGCTCAGCCAAACTGTTTGATTTTATTACAACGTTTATGTGAAGCAGGTTTTGACGTCTCTTTAGAAACCAGTGGAGCCCTTGATGTATCAAGAGTGGATCCCCGTGTTTCAAAAGTCCTCGATTTAAAAACTCCAACTTCTGGTGAAGAACATCGCAATCTCATCAGTAATCTTGACCATTTAACACCACGTGACCAAATCAAATTTGTGATTTGTAATCGTGAAGACTATGAATGGTCAAAGCAACAAGTTGAAAAATATCAACTGCAAACCAAAGTCAGTACCGTTTGGTTCTCCCCTGCCTTTGCGGTTGAAAAAGGTGCTGTAGGCCTGCCACGTCTAGCACGTGATCTGGCACAGTGGATACTTGATGATAAATTACCTGTTCGTTTTCAACTTCAGTTACATAAACTGCTTTGGAATGATGAATCAGGTCGTTAATCACTCAATAAAATAAATCATTCCGAATATGGAGAAAAATATGCGCTCTCGTGCCATTGTTTTACTTTCAGGCGGCTTAGACTCAACCACTTGCCTAGCTTGGGCACAAGCGCGCTATGAATGTATTGCTATTAGTTTTATGTATGGTCAACGCTCAACCACTGAACTTGATGCTGCAAAAGCATTAGCTCAGCGTTCAGGTGTTGAACATCGTGTAATTAATATTGATCTAGCAAATTTAGGTGGATCAGCACTTACAGATCACAACATTGCAGTACCAGAACAGTTACAAGAAGGTATTCCTGTAACTTATGTACCAGCGCGTAACACTATTTTCCTCTCATATGCTCTAGCAGCAGCTGAAGTATTTAATGCTGAAGCTATTGTTATTGGTATCAATGCTGTTGATTATTCAGGATATCCTGATTGTCGCCCTGAATTTATTGATGCTTTTGCGAATATGGCCCGTTTAGCAACTAAAGCTGGCGTAGAAGGAAAACCACTTAAATTTGAAACACCCCTGTTACATTTATCCAAAGCGAATATCATACGTTTAGGGATTGAACATGGCGTAGACTATAGTCAAACGGTATCTTGCTACCAAGCAGATGCTCAAGGACGTGCGTGTGGTAAATGTGACAGTTGCCGTTTGCGTAAAGAAGGCTTTATCGATGCTGGTGTTACCGATCCAACACGCTATATACCGTAATAAGTAGGTAAAATTTATGAAGTTGTTAAAATCAAATCTTATTCTTTCATCTTTATTCTCAGCAGCTGCACTTATGGCTGGTTCAGCTCAAGCAGCTGAAAACCCAGTTCAAGCGGCATATAAAAGCACTAACGTTAAAGGTGCATTAGTTAACGTTTGTAAAGAACAAACTGCTAAAGGCGGCAAGTTAAGTTCATCTGAAGTTAGCAAATTCTGTAGCTGCCAAGTTGAAGCACAAGGTAAAGTGACTGAAGCACAAAAATGGGAAATCCAAAGCGCAATCAATGCGAAGAAAAGCCCAAGTTCTCTAGGATTTGTACAACAACAAAACCGTGATCTTAAAGCATGTTTTGGTCCTCAGTTAACAACTAAGCTTGAAAAGTTAACTGAAGATGCAATGAAGGCAGCTCAACAACAAGCTCCTAAAAAATAAGATTTTAATGTTCTAAATTAAGCCTGCATTTATGCAGGCTTTTTTATAGCTCTGTTAAAATAACAGCACTTTTGACCAATTCATTTGATGTAAGCCATGCAAGAACAATGGAAAACTAATGCTAACCATAAAAGGTCTATTGTCTCATTTAGTGGAGGCAAAGACAGCTCTCTAGCACTCTACCATGCAATGCAGACAGGCGAAGTGATTGGATTGATCGTAATGCTAGAAGAACAAGGCCAACGTTCTCGCTCACATGCCATGCCTCTTGATATTATTCAAGCACAAGCTAAAGCAATCGGCTTACCAGTATTTATGGCTTCATCAAGCTGGAATGACTATGAAGCTAAATTTATTGAATTACTCATTCAGGCAAAACAACAAGGTGCCGAGGTACTGGTTACAGGTGACCTTGATATGCCTGAACACGGCTGTTGGCATGATCGAGTAACGCAACAAGCAGGTCTTCGATTAGGAATGCCTCTTTGGCTACGTCCGCATCGTGAAGTTGTTGAAGAATTTATTCAACTTGGATTCCAGAGCATAGTGGTGACCGTAAACCTTACACTCGGAATGAAGGTAGAAGATTTAGGTAAAACCTTAACTTTAGAATACATCCAAGAGCTTGAGAACCGTGGCATTGATCCATGTGGTGAGGGCGGTGAATTTCATACGACCGTGATTGATGGGCCAATTTTTAACAAAGCAATCCCTGTAAGAAAACTCAATATTGTTTATCATGAGGAATACGCTTTTTTACCACTTGAATTAGATCAAATTTAACTTTTAAAGGATAAGAAATGTCTGAGAATATTCAACTGCCAAATCAGGTGTTCCCTACTACACACGGCGAAGTGAACTTGACCGAAGTCGAAAATGAATGGCTAATTATTTACTTCTATCCTAAAGATTCAACACCAGGGTGTACAACACAAGCAGTGGGTTTTTCTTGTTTGAAAGATCAGTTTGATGCTTTAGGTGCCCGTATTTTCGGTATTTCACGTGACTCGGTAAAAGCCCATCAAAATTTTACAGAGAAGCAAGCACTTACTATTGATCTGATCAGTGATAAAGAAGAAATTCTTTGTAATCACTTTGATGTGATTAAAGAAAAGAATATGTATGGTAAAAAAGTCATGGGTATTGAACGTTCTACTTTTATTTTCCATAACAAAACTTTAGTTAAAAGCTATCGCAAAGTTAAAGCAGCTGGGCATGCAGAGCAAGTTCTAGAAAACTTAAAAGCTCTACAAACAGCTTAATAAACTTAAGAAACAAAAAGCGGGCATGATGCTCGTTTTTTGTATATGAACAAATTACTTACTCCTTTACTTTGGCGTATGATAAAGACATTAGAATAATTCACGCTAAGGTATTTACATGAGTCTGCTCAAAGTTTGTAATTTACTGTCTAGTGGTCTTGTTATCTCTGCTTGCTCCGTTAGTTCATCCAGTATGCCGCCCTCAATTACACCATCTACCACACAAGTTGAAACTCCACCTATAAAAATAAGTTGCCAAGATTTACAAACCCCTGCCTATCAACAAACCGTACTTAAAATAATTAATCAGATTCGCCAGCAATCACGCCAATGTGGACAACAACATTTCGCTGCAACCAGACCATTAAGTTGGAGTAATAATTTATATAAAGGTGCACTTTCTCATAGTGAAGATATGGCAACACACAACTTTCTTGGACATGTTGGCTCCACGGGACTAGATTTAAAATCACGTTTGAAAATTTATAATACACTCGGTAAAGCCAATGGTGAAAATGTCGCGAGTGGACAGAAAACATTAGATGAAGTGATGTCTAGATGGCTGTCGAGTCCCCTACATTGTAGTAACCTAATGAACCCTAAATTTACAACCTATGCAATTGCTTGTGCTTCTGATCAATCTGTAAAACAAAAGAGCTATTGGACTCAACAATTTGGTACACGTTAAAAGGAAAAAAGATGCAATCAGGTTCGATCACCCCTATTTTAAGAATTTTTGATGTCGAGTTAGCTCAATCATTTTATTTTGAGTTCTTAGGTTTTCAGCTTGATTGGCAACACCAATTTGAAGACAACTTTCCGTTATATTTACAAATTTCTAAAGATGATTGCGTTATTCATTTATCCGAGCATTTTAGAGATGCAAGTCCACATAGTGCGATCCGTATCTATTGGGAACATATCTATGAGTTGCACAGTGAACTAAGCCAAAAAAATTATAAATTTTCTAAGCCTCAAGTTGAAAAAACAGATTGGGAGACACTTGAACTCAGTATCACCGATCCTTTTTCTAACCGAATTATCTTTTGGGCAGATGCTTAATCGATATACATTTACTCAAAATCATCGAGATTAGAACGGTCATCTTCTTCAAAACGTTGTTGCAGTTGTTGATAAGTACGTGTTTTTTTAAATTCATCTAAAAATTGAATAGTTCCTACAGGGAAAAATTCCGTTTGGATTTCACCACGATAATAAGCTTCACGCATTGGCGTTGCCGAAATTGAATCTTTTAAACTATCTAGTTCAACCATAATCCACTCAGGAAATAGTCGTAAATAATATGAAGATTCATCCTTAAAGTGTCCAATTAGACCAACTTTTGAGTTCGGTTCAATTACACCATTTACTAAAGATTTGACTTGTTTTACCCACTTTTCGTCATTATAAACATCTACCACATGTACAAAACGGATACGTTTTTGTTCTTCTAGAGAAAAATTTGACAAGATCATTTGCTCGCGCTCTACTGCTAAGAACGGATTTTTAATATTACGTTCCATTTGAGCAGAACCTAATGCCAAAACGACATAGTGGCTTTGTTGTAAGGCAATTTCAATTGTCTGCATATGAGCTAAATGAAATGGTTGAAAACGCCCTATAAAAACGAGATAGTCAAATTTATACATAATTAGATTTTCACTTTTTATGAACTCACCAGTTAACCGCATTACAAAAAATATGCGCCATAATGAGAACCTAAAAATTAACAACGTGGTTTAAAGCAAGGATAGTACGATGACACTTAGCTGTATTCAACAACCTCATCAACATTTACACGCAAATTTAGAAGGTGGCGTACTCACCTTAGCCATAAATCGCCCAGAAGCAAAAAATGCACTGTATGACGAGCTTTACTTATGGATTGCCAAAGCACTTGATGAAGCTGACCAAGACAAAGATGTACGAGTAATCGTTCTACGTGGTGTAGAGCAAGATTTTACCGCTGGTAATGACATGAAAGATTTTATGGGTTTTGTACAAAATCCTAATCTAGGCCCAGCAGGTCAAGTTCCTCCGTTTGTACTCCTTAAATCTGCTGCTAGATTATCGAAGCCACTTATTATTGCAGTAAAAGGTGTGGCTATTGGTATTGGTGTTACGATTTTATTACATGCAGATTTAGTTTTTGCTGACAATACCGCCCTTTTCCAAATTCCATTTGTAAGCCTTGGCCTTTCTCCAGAAGGCGGTGCAAGCCAACTATTGGTTAAACAAGCGGGTTATCACAAAGCAGCTGAACTTCTATTTACTGCGAAAAAATTTAATGCAGAAACCGCAGTACAAGCAAGCTTAGTGAATGAAGTTGTTGAAGATGCTTATGCATCTGCTCAGGCAACCGCTCAACATTTAGCAGCTTTACCACTTGCTTCATTAAAACAAACCAAAGCATTGATGAAACATGATTTAAATCAAATTATTGAATGTATTGACCATGAAGCTGAAATCTTTATGCAACGCGTTCAATCTCCAGAAATGCTAGAAGCTGTACAAGCATTTATGCAGAAACGTAAACCAGATTTCTCGCAGTTTAATTAAAAATCAATTTCTATGATTTGAATAAACTCAAAGGCGGGCTCTTCATAAGGATGGCTTGCCTTTAATGCTTTTGCTACAGCCTTTGCATTTGCTTCAATTACAATTGTTTCAACGCGCCACTCATCAACTTGTTCAAGTTCACCCAGCTCTCCGATATAAGGATCTGCACCTTTGACGGGTTTAAATTGCCCTATTCCTTTCACTTGCCATGCGCAGTGTTCGTAATTACCGATACCACCCGCACCAGCAGAAAAAATAGCTTGTTTAGTCGACTCAAGATGTGAATCTGGCACGTAATAAATCAGCTTTAACATAAGTAGAATGACTCAAAACTAGTGAACTTGCTTTAAATCATACCGTTAAAAAAGCTTCTAAATCAAAGTCAGCTCATCATTACCAAATAATTTACTCCAATAAAGAGGATTTGAATGGCAAGCGCCAAGCCAAACAAGCGCCAGCCCTTATCTTTGGTATACAGTGTTCTTATGTGATACTTATTTTTCATCATTTTGATCTCCGATTTTTATCGTTGTTACAGAGAAAGCAAAAATTGATCCAATTTTGAACAAACTATAAAGTGTTAAATAGCCGAATGTCTATGGGCTTATAATTTTTCTAAAATGCTTAAAAGAGCTACACTCATTTTTATGTAGCTCTTATTCTGAACAAAATTTTAAATTTCAGTGTGCTAGCTGCATCTTTATAATTTTAAGCATTCGATTTCTTTAGATATCTGTTCTCATATATTGTCATCATGAATGCTAAACCACATAAAATGACGAAGCCGCCAGTCATTGGTATTAATGTACCGTCATATAATTGCCCAATAATAGAGGCTAGAATAAGTGACAAAACGGAGGATGCTGCACCAATAATGGCCGATGCCATACCAGCAACATGTCCCATCGGTTCCATTGCAATTGCGTTTAAATTTCCAAATAAAGTTCCAAATAATAAAAATAAAATGCAGGCATAAAGCATAAACATCCAAAATGAAACAGCCACACCTAAAAGTTGAATTCCTAAGAAAACTAAAGAAATTAAGCACAAACCTAGAAAGCCATAAATACAGATTGGACGCATACCAAACTTCATAACAATTTTAGAGTTTGTAAATGAAGCGACTCCCATTACACCTGCAAGCACAGCAAAATAAGCACTAAACTCTTGCCCTGTTTTCCCAAACTGCTGCATAAAAATTTGCTGAGAAGTACCTAAGTAACCAATGAATCCACCAAAGCAAAAACCTGCACATAGCAAATAGCTCATGGTGGTTTTATTACTCACTACTTCTTTAAAACCTTCCTGAAATGCTTGTAGGCGCATAGGTAAACGATTTTCGGGAAGCAACGTCTCTTCCAAACGTAAAGCAACCCATGCCCCCACAACAGTGGCATAGACCATATATAAAACAAAGATCTCACGCCAACCAAAGAAATGAATAATAAGCTGTCCCAAACTTGGTGCAATTGCTGGGGCAACCATAAACACCATCATAATTAAAGACATGATGCGGGCCATTTGAGCCCCACTGTATTTATCTCTAACAATTGAAATAGAAGCCACGTAAGGACCTGATACGCCAATCCCTTGAATGAAACGTCCAACTAAAAACCATTCAAAACTTTGTGTGGTAAAGCACAATAAACTTCCCAGAAAGTAAATAACAATTCCTGTGAATAAAATGCGTTTACGACCAATCGCATCGGATAGAGGGCCAGCAATCAATTGCCCAATCGTCATACCAGAAAAAATACCAATAATGACCCACTGTGTCTGATTATTATTTTTTAAGTCAAAAACTCGTCCGATTTCGCCCAAAGCAGGTAGGACTGCATCTATTGAAAAAGAAACAATAGACATGAGCAATGCCATTAGTAATGCAAATTCATGGAAATGGATTTTTGATTTCATTTTTCTTCTCTGCTATTTATTAATATCGTACTACATACAAATAAGCCACCTTACGGTGGCTTATTTCAACTTTTATATTAACCAATAAACTTACGTGCGTTACGGAACATACGTAACCATGCACCGTCTTCAGTCCACTCTTCTGGACTCCAAGAGTGTTGAATTGCACGGAATGTACGCTCTGGGTGCGGCATCATGATCGTTGCACGACCATCTTTAGATGTTACACCAGTAATCGCTTCCGGCGAACCATTCGGGTTCAATGGATAATGTTGAGTCGGGTTACCATGGCTGTCAACATAACGCAAAGCAACTTGGTTAGCTGCATTCAAGCCTGCAATATCAGCTTCACTCGCAACTGCACGACCTTCACCGTGTGCTACAGCAATCGGTAAAATCGAACCTTCCATTCCATTAAGCAATACAGAAACAGATTTTTCAACACGAACGTTTACACTACGAGCTTCAAAAACTTCTGACATATTGCGGTGGAAACGTGGCCAGTGTTCAGCACCTGGAATAAGTGGCGATAATTGTGACAACATTTGGCAGCCATTACAGATACCTAAGCTAAACGTGTCTTCACGATGGAAGAACTGTTCAAATTGGTCACGTAATTTCGCATTGAACAATACAGATTTTGCCCAGCCTCCGCCAGCACCCATTACGTCACCGTAAGAGAAACCGCCACAAGTCACTAAACCTTCAAAATCACTTAGGCTAACGCGACCAGCAAGTAAATCACTCATGTGCACGTCAACGGTATTGAAACCAACCTTATCAAAGGCTGCTGCCATCTCAATATGACCGTTTACACCTTGCTCACGCAAGATCGCCATATTAGGACGACGTGTGTTAATGAACGGTGCTTCAATAGGTTCATTCAAGTCAAATGTTGGTTTAGCAATTAAACCTTGATGTGATTTATCTGCAATTAAAGCAAATTCTTGGTCAGCAGTTTCTACGTTATCACGTAAACGTTGGATCTGATGAGATACCTCAGACCAAGCTTGTTGCAATTCTGCACGCTCTAGAGTCAAACCGTTTACAGATAATTGATCTGTGTTGTTTATACGACCAACTACAGCAATTGCATCTTTCAAGCTAGATGCAGCAACTTCTGCTTGTAAAGCGTCCCAATCAGTTGCCTTAATTTGAAGAACTGCACCAATTTCTTCAGCAAATAAACTTGCTGGAGTTTGGTCTTCTAATGCAACACCTAAACGTGCAGCGAACATCATTTCAGCAACAGTTGCGAGTAAACCACCATCACCGATGTCATGGTAAGCTTGAATCAAGCCACGGTTGTTCCAATCTTGAATTAAAGCAAAGAACGCTTTGAAATCATCAAAACTATCAACGTCTGGAGTGATTGAACCGATTGCTTTATATACTTGCGCAAGAATCGAACCACCTAAACGGAACTGACCTTTAGATAAATCAATACGTACAAGTACTGAATCTTCTAAATTCTTAAGTTCAGGTGTTAAAGTTTTACGAACATCAGTTACTGGAGCAAATGCAGTAATTACACCAGTCATTGGAGATGTTACAGCTTTGTCTTCGCCGTTTTCGTTCCAAGTAGTACGCATTGAAAGTGAGTCTTTACCTACAGGAATCGCAATTCCTAAAGCAGGACACATTTCCATACCAATCGCTTTCACGCCTTCAAACAATGCTTGGTCTTCACCTTTTTGACCAGCAGCAGCCATCCAGTTTGCAGAAAGTTTGATATCGCTAATTTGTTCAATGTTTGCACATGCAATATTAGTAATTGCTTCAGCAACTGCCAAACGAGCAGACGCTGCTGGATTTAACAATGCAACTGGTGGACGTTCACCCATCGCCATTGCTTCACCAGTGAAGCCTTGTAAACTTGTCGTCGTTACTGCTGCATCCGCAACAGGAATCTGCCAACGACCAACCATTTGGTCACGCGCAACCATACCTGTAATTGAGCGGTCACCAATGGTGATCAAGAATGATTTAGAAGCAACTGTAGGATTTTTCAATACACGGAAAATCGCATCTTTCAAATCAACTTTTGAAGCATCAAACTCGTTACCTTTACGCTCAATTGTTTCATATGAACGTTGCATACGCGGTGTACCACCAAGCATTACTTGCATTGGGATATCAACTGCATTGTTCTGGAACAATGGATCTTCAACAGTTAAATGACGAGCTTCAGTTGCTTCACCTAACACGGCAAATGGACAACGTTCACGAGCACAGATTGATTCGAACTGTTCTAAAGACTCTGGACGAATTGCAAGAACATAACGCTCTTGTGCTTCGTTTGACCAGATTTCCATTGGGCTCATGCCCGGTTCTAATGAAGGAATCTTACGAAGGTTAAGAACTGCACCTAACTCATGGTCATTCACAAGTTCAGGCATAGCATTTGATAGACCACCCGCACCAACGTCGTGTACAGAAACGATTGGGTTGAAGTCTTCTAAGCGCCAGCATGTATCGATCACTTCTTGACAACGGCGTTCCATTTCTGGGTTTTCACGTTGTACAGAAGCGAAATCAAGGCTTTCACCCATTGTACCGCTGTCTACAGAAGATGCTGCACCGCCGCCAAGACCGATTAACATTGCAGGGCCACCCAATACAATGAGCAAGTCACCTGGTTGAATCGCATCTTTTTCTACATGGTCAGGACGAATGTTACCGTAACCACCAGCGATCATGATTGGCTTATGGAAGCCCTTCACTTCACCATTTACATTTTGTTCGAAAGTACGGAAATAACCATTTAATGCAGGACGACCGAATTCGTTGTTAAATGCCGCGCCACCTAATGGACCTTCAATCATGATTTGTAATGGCGATGCCATACGTGAAGGTTTACCGTAGTTTTCTTCCCACGGTTGTTCAAAACTAGGAATATTTAAGTTAGAAACTGTAAAGCCCGTTAAACCAGCTTTTGGTTTACCACCACGACCAGTTGCACCTTCATCACGGATTTCACCGCCTGAACCAGTTGCAGCACCAGCAAATGGAGAAATTGCTGTTGGGTGGTTATGAGTTTCAACCTTCATTAAAATATGAGCTGCTTGGCTCTTATATTTATAAACAAAGTGACCATTTTCATCCGCTTTTGGATAAAAACGCATCGTGTCATAACCCACAATTACAGAAGCATTATCTTTGTATGCAGATAAAACGTCAGTTGGTGATTCTTTGTAAGTGTTTTTAATCATCTGGAACAATGATAATGGTTGTTTTTCACCATCAATTGTCCATTCAGAACCGAAGATTTTATGACGACAGTGTTCAGAGTTCGCCTGTGCAAACATCATCAATTCGATATCATTTGGATTACGACCAAGCTTACCGAATGCTTCTGTTAAATAATCAATTTCTTGTTCAGAAAGCGCAAAACCGAATTCATTGTTCGCTTTAACCAAAGCTTCTTTGCCTTGGCCCAAGATATCAATTGAATTTAATGGTTTTGGAGCTGTTTCTGAAAATAATGCTTTTGCATCTTCAATTTGAGCAAAAACTGTTTCTGTCATACGGTCGTGAAGTACTTGTTTAACTTCATTCGTAATTTCAGTAACGCCTTTTAACGTGAATAAAAGACCACGTTCTAAACGGTGTACTGGCGTATTACAGTTTTTGAAAATATCAGTTGCTTTAGAAGACCAAGGTGAAATAGTACCCACACGTGGTGTAACTAAAATCTGAATCTCATCACTTGCAGATTGACGAAGTTCAAAAGACTCACCGTCATTCAATAATTGCAAAGCAGATTGATGTTGCTGCTCGTTGAGCGCTTGATCAAACAAATAGACCCATTGGCTGTCAAAAGATTGAACAGAACTAATTGACGATAAACGTGTTAATAGTTGAGCTTTCTTAAAAGAAGAATGTGCTGCTGCACCGGCCACGATAAACATGTTGATTTTGGCTCCACGGGCAGGTCTTGTGAACCTTACCGCAATGTGACTTTAGAGAGAGCGCATATTCTACTGCTTCTTGCTAAAATCAGCTAGATGTAGAATCAGTATTCTGTAACCTAATTCTGCAAGAAGTGATTTGTTTTTTGTTCAAAATCATTTTTTTAGTCATTCTTGCTAAAAATAAATTGTTGCATGTTTATTCAATAACATAATAAAACCCGAACTAAGACAAACTATGTCGCACCAAGCTAGTGCTTTTAAGTTTTTTTTGGCATGATCAGGTTTTATAGTTTTGAATAATGATAAATGGAACAAATGCGTTGGTTGGAGCTGCTGTCTGCAGTTCGTTTAGGTAGCAAAAAAAGTAGTACAGAACTGGCTCGTAGCCCATTCCATAAAGATTATGACCGCATTATATTTTCTCAAAGTTTTCGTCAGTTAAACCGTAAGACTCAAGTTCATCCTCTAGCACAGCATGATGGCATTCATACCCGCTTAACACACTCCCTTGAAGTTTCCTGCATTGGTCGATCAATGGGTATGCTTGCCGCAGAAAAAATAAAAGACGAATTACCCGTCTGGATTTCACCTGCCGATGTCGGAGCAATTATCCAAGCAGCATGTCTGGCCCACGATATTGGTAATCCCCCTTTCGGGCATGCGGGTGAATATGCAATTCGCGAATGGTTCGATGATGCCTCGCATGATGATTTTTTGAAAAAACTAAGCCCCGAAGAAGAAGCTGATGTTCGTCAGTTTGAAGGTAATGCTCAAGGATTACGTCTATTAAGTCGCATTGACTATCATCCAAATGATGGCGGTATGCGCTTAACTTATGCAACTTTAGGTGCTTATCTAAAATATCCATGGCTTTCAAAAACAATTGCTTCTCAGGGTGACCGCCCTTCCCATCAAAGAGCAAAGTTTGGTTGTTATCAGTCTGAAAAAGAAATTTTAAAACAGATTGCGGAACAGCTCGGGCTGATTCAACTCGGGGAATATCATTATTGCCGTCATCCACTCACCTACCTGTTAGAAGCTGCTGATGACATTTGCTATGCC
Organism: Acinetobacter sp. 742879; assembly: GCF_000588535.1. NCBI lineage: Bacteria > Pseudomonadati > Pseudomonadota > Gammaproteobacteria > Moraxellales > Moraxellaceae > Acinetobacter > Acinetobacter sp. 742879. The sequence goes on from NZ_JFYC01000004.1 coordinate 185,463, forward strand.
CTCATTGATTTAGAAGATGGCATTGTCTTAAATATGCTGAGTTACCAAGAAGTTGAACCGATATTCTTAAATCTTATTGCCGACTATGGTCAACCTGAAGAGTTGTCTCATCCAAACAGTACGTGGCAACAAAAGATCTCAGCATTACGTGGTCGAGTGATGAAACGTCTTGTTGATGAAGTCACTACGGCTTTTGCCAAGAATCATTATGAAATCATTACAGGTCAGCTTAAAGGCAACCTTTTGCAATATTGTTCACCCGATATTGCAAAAGGTATCGAAACTGCCAAGAATCTGGCACGTGACAAAATTTTTGAGCACCCACAAAAATCTGGTTTAGAAATTATTGCACATCAAAGCTTACAAACGATTCTGAATGCATTTGTACCACTCACAACACCACATAAGTCTTTAAGCTTTAAAGAACAACGTTTAATGTCTATCCTTAATCTATATGGTGCTAGCTTTAGCAATAATCACTACAGCAATATCATGCAAGTCCTCGATATTATCAGTAAGTTCTCAGATCATCAGGCTTATAGCTTGGCGCAAGAGTTGCAAGGTAATAAAATTGGCTTGTTTTAAGCTGGCTTGATATAGAAAGAAATAAAACCAGTGTCGTTTTCAATTCATTTTAGAACGACCAGATTTACAGTTATGAATAAGTGAAATTACGCTATGATCGGATGTTTAATTGGCGAAGTGTTTGCCTTAGAAGCCCCTACTGTCTTACTGAATGTAAATGGTGTGGGCTATGAAATTGATACGCCACTTTCAACATTTTGCCAATTACAAAAGGGCCAGAAAGTTACGTTATGGACGCATTTAGTTGTTCGTGAAGATGCTCAACAACTCTACGGTTTTAGCGATGCTCAAGAAAAAACAATTTTCCGTACCTTATTAAAAGTAAACGGTGTTGGTCCGAAAATGGCATTGGGTATTTTATCGACACTAAGCGTTGAATTATTGGTTCACACCATTGAACATGATGATATAAATACGCTGGTCAAAGTTCCAGGGGTTGGCAAAAAAACAGCTGAACGTTTAATGATTGAACTCCGTGACCGTTTCAAGACATTGGCTCAAGGCACTTCAACTGTGGCGACCATGCCTCAAATTCAATTTGCTGCAAACTCTCCTGTTGCAGAGGCAGAAGCTGCTTTGCAATCTTTAGGTTATAAACCACTTGAAGCACAAAAAGCTGTTGCTGCGGTTAAAGCCGATTACACAGAATCAGCCGATATTATTCGTGCTGCTCTTAAATCCATGATGAAGTAAAACACTTATGCAAGACCGTCTAATCAGTGGAACAGAAAAACCAGAAGATCATTTTGACCGGGCTATTCGACCAACTTCTCTTGCCGACTATATTGGGCAACCAGTCGTACGCGAGCAAATGGAAATTTTCATTGGTGCTGCTCGTGGCCGTGGTGAAGCACTCGACCATACGCTGATTTTTGGTCCGCCGGGTTTAGGTAAAACCACACTTGCTAATATTATTGCCCGAGAAATGGGGGGTAACCTCAAATCTACTTCAGGACCGGTATTAGAGCGTGCAGGTGATTTAGCAGCAATGCTGACTAACCTTGAAGAAGGCGATGTTTTATTTATTGATGAGATTCATCGTCTTTCACCAGTGATTGAAGAAATTCTGTATCCAGCGATGGAAGATTACCAACTCGATATCATGATTGGTGAAGGCCCTGCTGCTCGTTCAATTAAACTCGATTTACCGCCTTTTACACTTGTCGCTGCCACTACACGTGCGGGCTTACTGACCTCACCACTACGTGATCGCTTCGGTATTGTACAACGTCTTGAGTTTTACTCTGTAGAAGACTTGACTCACATTGTGTCACGCTCTGCAAACTTAATGGATGTACCCATTACAGTTGAAGGCGCAGAAGAAGTAGCACGCCGATCACGAGGAACACCTCGTATCGCTAACCGTTTATTACGACGTGTTCGTGACTATGCTCAAGTGAAAGGCACAGGTGAAGTGACCCATGAAATGGCGCAGCGCGCACTAGATATGCTCAATGTTGATAAAGCTGGCCTAGATACCCTCGACAGACGTTATTTGAGCATGCTACTCGAGCGTTTTGATGGCGGTCCTGCTGGAGTTGAAGCGCTTGCAGCAGCGATGGCTGAAGACAGCGGTACGCTTGAAGATGTGATTGAACCTTATTTAATTCAACAAGGTTATGTCATGCGTACTGCACGAGGTCGGATTGCAACCAACCAATCTTATTTACAGTTTGGAATGACACCACCTGAGCCTAAAAACTAATCAAAGGAAGAGAATTTTCTCTTCCTTTTTTAATTTAATCTCTTTATTCAATTAAAATAATAATTGTCTTATCAATAAATTAGCCACTCTATACCTTTTAAGTCTTTTTTTATACCTTATTGATTTTTTAATATTTCTAAAAACTAAATTATAAGAAATGTAGATATCAAATCTTATGAACAATAATATTTTTAGGATAAGGACATGTACAAAAAAGCCGCTTTGATTTTTCCACTCGCTCTAATGAGCCAGCTGAGCCTAGCAGATTGGGTAAAAGATGCTGCACAACAAAATGAAAATCAGGTGATTCAATTAAGACAACATATTCATGAACACCCTGAACTAGGCAATATGGAATTTAAAACATCTGCACTAGTTCAAAAAGAATTAAAGTCCTATGGCATTCAAGTCAAAACAGGTTATGCGAAAACAGGTGTTATTGGTATTTTAAAAGGGAATAAACCCGGCCCTATTATTGCACTTAGAGCCGATATGGATGCACTACCTATGGAAGAAAAAAGTGGTGTTCCCTTTGCGAGTAAACAAAAAGCAATCTATCAAGGTAAGGAAACTTATGTGATGCATGCATGTGGACATGATGCACACACTGCAATGTTATTAGGCGCAGCAAAAATTTTAGCTGGGAATAAAGATAAAATATCAGGCACAGTTATTTTTGTTTTCCAACCTGCTGAAGAAGGTGGTGCAGATATAGATAACTTCACGCAGGGTGATCAAATAGGTTCAAGAAAAATGATCGCAGACGGCGCATTTAGAGATTATAAACCCGAGGCTATTTTTGGAATGCATGTCATATCTGGTATGCAAAGTGGACACCTTTATTATAAAGATGGTGCCATTTTAAATAGTGCAGACCATTTACGTATTCAGGTCAACGGCAAGCAGGTTCACGGCTCAACCCCTTGGTTAGGTAGAGATCCGATTTATGCATCGGCACAAATGATTAATAATTTACAGAGTCTTATTAGCCGAAGAACTGATCTCACTCAAGGCATGGGCGTCGTCAGTATCGGTAACATTCAAGGTGGTACAGCAGGAAATGTGATTCCAGAACAAGTCAATATGATTGGGACTATTCGCTCTAACAACGAACAGATACGGGCAAATATCTTAAAAAGTTTACCTGCCATGATAGAGCATAACGCTCAAGCCAATGACGTCACCGCCAAAGTTGAAATTGCTCCTTACGCTCCAGTGACCATGAATGATAAAGCGCTCACTCAGTTTATTCAGCCAACCCTAGCCAAAGTTGTTGGAGATTCAAAACTCCATGTTTTAGATCATAATGCAAGCGCAAGTGAAGATTTTGCCTATTATGGCAAGTTAATGCCGTCATTCTTTGTTTTCTTGGGTGCAACACCAGAAAATCAAGACTTAACTCAGGCGGCACCAAATCATAGCCCTTATTTTATTGTAGATAACAAGGCTTTAAAAACTGGGACCGAGCTACATGTAAGATTCGTATTAGATTATCCGAATATATCAAAACAAGTTCAAACTTCATGGAAGCCCTCTTAACTTAAAAAGCTTGCTAGCCATAAGATGTAGCGTTTTTAGATTAGAAATACAGCAACCGCAATTGAAAGGTTGTGCCATAGGACTTAGTATGCAATCTGCTAAACTGCCCCGTATTTAAAAGCAGATGTATGGCTGTTGAATAGAGCTGATGTTTTATTCAAATCCATATTTTAAATATAAAGCTCTATAGTGAACTAAAAACGGAATACTCTCATGGCGAATCATTTTGAATTCAACATTCGTGTTTATATTGAAGATACGGACGCAGGTGGTATTGTTTACCATGCCAACCATATTCGCTATATGGAACGTACCCGTACTGAATGGCTCCGTGCTTCTGGTGTTGATCATTACTGGCATCAAAAAGACTACAACTTTGTCGTACACAAAATTGACGTAAAATACATGCGTCCTATTTTAATGGATGATTTAATTACTGTTACAGCACGTGTAGTTTCATGTAAAGCTGCGTCATTTGTGTTGCAACAAAATATTTATCGTGGTGAAATCTTGCTTGCTTCTGGCGAGGTTGAGTTGGCATGTTTAAGTAAAGAACTTGTAGCTCGTCGTCTTCCAGAAGAAATACGTGATCTTATTCGTAAAGAATTGGAACAAGACTAAAAAAACAACCGGCATATGTAACCTATGGCAACAAACATTGAATCAACCCTGCATATTTCTGACCTTATTTTACAAGCAAGTCCAGTCGTTCAGTTGGTCATGCTAATTTTATTGTTAGCATCGATCTTTAGTTGGTATCTGATTGCCAAGTTACATATGAGTTATAAAAAAGCACATCAAGACGATGAACATTTCCAAAAAATGTTCTGGTCTGGTGCTGAACTCAATACGCTTTATAACAATGCCCAACTCAACTCAAAGCGCTCTGGGCTTGAAGATATTTTTTATCAAGGGTTGAGCGAATTTTTTAAACTCAAAAAGCGTCAGGCTCCTGTTTCACAAACAATTGAAGGCACTGAACGTATTTTGCGTGTAGGTTTGAGTCGTGATCAGAGCCATTTAGAATACGGCTTAGGTACTTTAGCAAGTATCGGTTCTGTAGCACCGTACATCGGTCTATTCGGTACTGTTTGGGGTATTATGAATGCCTTTATCGGTTTAGCTGCGGTTGATCAGGTAACTCTAGCAACTGTTGCACCGGGTATTGCCGAAGCACTTATTGCAACTGCAATTGGTTTGTTTGCCGCAATTCCTGCTGTATTAGCTTTTAACCACTTCACTGCTAAAAGTGAAAGTGTTTATTCTGATCGCGCTTTATTTGCTGAAGAGATGATTGCTTTATTGCAACGTCAATCTGTGGGTTCATCACAGGAAGATGCATAATGGCAATTCAGCGTTCAGGGCGCTTTGAGCGCATAAAAAAACCATTAAAAAGTGATATGAACGTCGTACCTTATATTGACGTTATGCTCGTGCTTTTGGTTATTTTTATGGTAACCGCCCCTATGATTACCAGTGGTATCAAGGTCGATTTACCTCAAGCAAATAACCATCCAATCGAATCAAAAGATATGCCAGCCATGGTAACAATTGGCAAAGATGGCAATATTTATCTTCAGTATGAAGATTACAAAGATAATGAACCATTATCTCGTGAAAAGCTTGAAGAAGTTTTAAGCGATGCTCAAAAACAAGCTGAACAAGAAAATAAACAACTCACAGTTTTAGTCAATGGTGATAAGTCTCGTCCTTATGGGGAAGTCGTATCATTGATGGCGAGTTTACAAGAAGCAGGTTTAACTCAAGTTGGCCTTCTGACAGAGCCTTTAAAATAAGCTATGAACAAAAATCAAAAGCCGCCCTTTAAACAAAATGCGATTGCATTGAGCTTTACACTCGGAGTTCATGCAATTGCCATTGTTGGCTTGCTTTTTTTAGGCTTGAGTAAACCACCTGAACAGCCAAAAAAGCTAACAACTATTTTAGTTAAGCCAGAAGATTTGCCTCCTCCTTTAGCAAAAGAAGTTGAACAAGAGACTACAGCTACCAATGAAGCAAAAGAGGTATTAACCCCTATTGTGGATGAAACGCTTCCTCAAAATCTTCCGACTACGCCTCCTCCTCCAACAGCTCAACAACTTGCTGCCCAACAGCAAAAGGCCGAACAGGCACAACAAGCTAAGTTAGCTGAGCAAAAACGTAAAGCTGAAGAAGCTGCAAAAATGAAACAAGCAGCGGAACAGCAACGTAAAGAGGAAATACAAAAACAGCAGGCTGAAGCTAAAGCAAAATCAGAAGCCGAACAAAAGCGTAAGGCCGAACAAACGGCAAAAGCTCAAGCAGATGCCAAAGCTAAGCAAGAGCAAAGTGAAGCTCGTAAAGCTGCTGAAGACGCTAAACGTAAAGCTGAGGCTGATGCAAAATTAAAACGTGAAGCTCAAAAGGCCGAGAATGCTAAGCTTCAGGCACAACAAGAAGCTAAGCGAAAAGCTGAAGCAGATGCTAAAGCCAAGCAACAAAAAGCTAATGACGATGCTAAACGTAAAGCTGAAGCTGATGCAAAAGCCAAGCAGCAAAAAGCTGCCGATGACGCTAAACGCAAAGCTGAAGCTGCTGCTAAAGCTAAGCAGCAAAAGTCTGCTGATGATGCTAAACGTAAAGCGGAAGCCGATGCGAAAGCTAAACAGCAAAAAGCTGATGATGCTAAACGCAAAGCTGAAGCAGATGCAAAAGCTAAACAACAAAAAGCTACTGACGATGCTAAACGTAAAGCAGAGGCCGATGCGAAAGCTAAGCAACAAAAAGCTGACGATGCTAAACGCAAAGCTGAGGCTGATGCTAAAGCCAAGCAAAAAGCTGCTGACGATGCTAAGCGTAAAGCTGAAGCAGAGGCCGAAGCCAAAGCTGCATCTGCTCAAAAAGCACAAGAAGAAGCAGCTCAAAAGAAAGCTGAAGCTAAAAAAGTTGCTTCTTCAGCTAGACGCGATTTTGAACAAAAAATTCGACGCTCTTGGGATGTTCCAACTGGTAGTAGCGGTAAAACAGTTGGTGTTCGCTTTACCCTCTCCGATTCGGGAAGCGTTAACTCTATTGTGATCACACGTTCAAGTGGTGATGATGCCTTAGACGCAAGTATTAAAGCTGCAATTCAAGCCGCAGCGCCCTATCCTATGCCATCAGATCCAGATGCAAGACGTGAAGCAAGAAGTGTTAGCTCTACATTTAGAGCGCAATAATTTTGAAAGAGTTACATGCTTTAAATAGTTTAAGGCATGTAACTATGCTACAAAATCAACAGTCACAAAAATACCTGCTATGACTTTAAACTTATGAATACGAGCCGCAAACACCTGCTATCTTTAGCACTGATCACAGCCTTAAGCCCTATTGCTTCTACCACTGCTTTTGCCCAGTTATATCTGGAAATTGCCAAAGCACCAGATCAGGCACCCAAAATTGCTATTGTCCCGTTTACCAACGACAATGGGCTCTATCCTATTGTTGAAACAGACTTAAACCGTTCTGGGCGCTTTACAAGCTCATCTAAAAACTTACCTGCCAATGCTGCAATTAATCAGATTCAAGCTTCTGACTGGCAAGCCGCAGGTATACCATATGTAGTTACGGGTCAAATTAAACAAACAGCGACAGGTTTTGAAGTTCACTACCAACTTTATGATGTACAAAAGCAACAATACATTTTAAATGAACTTTTAAATGTACCAGCTGCTCGCATACGTCAGGCTGGCCATATGGTAAGTGATGCTATTTATCAAGCGCTTACTGGTATTCCAGGTGACTTTAGCGGCCGTATTGCATATGTCCTAAGAAACCCTGCAACACCTGCCGAGCGTTATACACTACAAATTGCAGATACGGATGGTGAACAACCAAAGACTGTTTTATCGTCTCGTGACCCGATTTTGTCTCCAGCATGGACACCGGATGCTAAAAAAATTGCTTATGTTTCTTTTGAAACTAAACGTCCAGCAATTTATTTACAGGATTTATCAACTGGAACACGTGAAGTTCTTACTAGTTTCAGAGGCTTAAACGGCGCACCAAGTTTCTCACCCGATGGCCAATCAATGCTGTTTACAGCATCTATGAATGGCAACCCTGAAATCTATCAAATGGATTTATCAACTCGCCAAGTCAAACGCATGACAAATGACTCGGCAATTGATACCGAAGCACGTTATACACCAGATGGAAAATCCTTTATTTTCACTTCTGACCGTGGTGGCTCTGCCCAAATTTATCGTTACACCTTTGCTGATGGCTCAGTAAAGCGTTTGACATTTAAAGGGTCATTTAATGCACGTGGAACTCTGAGTGCAGATGGCAAAAAGATTGCACTTGTTCATCGCCCAAGTGGCAGCAGTTATAAAGTTGCAATTCAAGACATTAATACTGGCATCACCAATATTCTTACCCCAACTAGTTTAGATGAATCACCAAGTTTCTCACCAAATGGGCAAATGGTGGTCTACGCAACTCGTGAAGGCAACCGTGGCTTGTTGTCTATTATGTCTACTGATGGACGTTTCCGTATGAATTTACCAAGCGAACAAGGTGAAGTACGTGAACCAGCCTGGGCACCAAAATAACTTTTAATTCCATTGACGGAGATGATCATGAAATCAATTAAATATTTAGCTCTACCCTTTCTTAGCGTAGCACTCGTAATGACAGGCTGTGCTAGCCGTAAACCTGCAGCGACGACCACGACTGGTACAAATCCAAGCACGGTAAACACTTCTGGTTTAAGTGAAGATGCTGCATTAAATGCTCAAAATTTGGCAGGTGCTTCATCTAAAGGGGTAACTGAGGCAAATAAAGCGGCTTTGGCTAAACGCGTTGTTCACTTTGATTATGACAGCAGCGATTTATCTACTGAAGACTACCAAACACTTCAAGCTCATGCTCAGTTCCTTATCGCAAATGCAAATTCAAAAGTTGCATTAACTGGTCATACAGATGAACGTGGTACACGTGAATACAATATGGCTTTAGGTGAACGTCGTGCTAAAGCTGTACAAAGCTATTTAATTACCAATGGTGTAAACCCGCAGCAACTTGAAGCTGTAAGTTATGGTAAAGAAGCTCCTGTTAATGCGGGACATGATGAATCAGCGTGGAAAGAAAATCGCCGCGTTGAAATTAATTATGAAGCAGTCCCTCCTTTATTAAAATAAGGGATATGCATAAAAAAACGCTCATAATAATATGAGCGTTTTTTATTACTCAAGAAGATTTCTTTTCTTCTTCAGGATGTTGCATGGACTCAATCAAATCATGCTTATTAAAATCTTTATATTCAGGTTTTGCCTCATAATCTTTCCAAGCTTCCTGAACATTTTCTTTCGAAATTTCATCTAGATTGATTGGTTCACCTGCCGTGGGGGTCGCATCAAACTTCTTTGTTGTCATTTCGATTCTCCTAAAAATATACAATCCTTTGTAATGCAATCAACATACGTAATGCAATCAACATACCATTTTAATTGGGGCTTGTAAGCATAAATCCAACACAAATAAAGTAAGATAATTTTTATTTTGTGACATTCTCATCTAGAATATGCCACGTATTTATCTGACTCATTTTGATGCTTGAAGCACAGGAGCGTTTTTTTATGTCCAACCTCACTTTGTCCCAATTTTTACAACAACAAAAAGGGAATCTAACACCTGAGTTGGCTCAAGTCATCGATACTATTGCCACGACCTGTAAAACAATCGATCAAGCATTACAAAAAGGTGCTCTGGCTGGTATTTTAGGTAGTGCTGGCAATGAAAATGTTCAGGGTGAAACACAGAAAAAACTTGATGTGATTTCGAATGACTATTTAATTGATGCTTTAAAAGTACACCCGCACGTAGGCGGTCTCGCTTCTGAAGAGCTTGATGAGTTCACACCTGCACAAGAAAATGGTAAATACCTCGTTTTATTTGATCCATTAGATGGCTCAAGCAATATCGATATCAATATGTGTGTAGGTACGATTTTCTCTATTTTGCCTGCAAAAAATGCAGTAACACAAGCAAACGATTTCATGCAAGCTGGCACACAGCAAGTTGCTGCTGGTTATGTACTTTATGGCCCATCAACTATGATGGCTTTAACTGTAGGAAATGGCGTAGCATTCTTTACTTTAGATCCAGAAACTCAAACCTTCTTGCTTACTAATGAGAATGTCCAAGTTCCAGCAGACACTCAAGAATTCGCTATTAATGCATCTAACCAGCGTCATTGGGAACAACCAGTAAAACAATATATTGATGAATTACTCGCAGGCAAGACATCTGTTCGTGAAAAAGATTTCAATATGCGCTGGGTAGCATGTATGGTGGGTGATATTCACCGTATTTTATGTCGTAGTGGTATTTTCCTTTACCCATACGACTTAAAAGATCCGAAAAAAGCTGGTCGTTTACGTTTAATGTATGAAGCGAACCCAATGAGTATGCTCATTGAACAAGCAGGCGGTGCATCAACTACTGGCCGTGTACGCATTCTAGAGATTGAACCTACAGAACTTCACCAACGTGTACCTGTAATCATTGGTTCTAAAAATGAAGTTGAACGCGTAACAAGCTACCACTAATAATTTTAATTACTTAGGGCATCATAGTATGATGGTGCCCTTTTGTTGGATATTTTCTTATGGCGGTTATTTTTTTAGAATCAAAAGACAATGCAAAAATTAAACATTTGCGTGGATTAATCGAACTCAGTAACGCCCGAAAAAAGCACCAACAAACTGTTCTTGAAGGCACACATCTTTGTTTGGCGTGGTTACAACAGCAAAAAAAGTTTTTTTCTTTATTTACGACAGAACAAGCATTAGAACACGAAGATTTAAAGAAAATAATTGAACTGCATCAAGGCCATATCTTTGTTATTAGTGAAGTTTTATATAGAGATTTGAGCACATTAGGTACAAGCTTACCTTGTTTAGCGATTATTGATTTACCTAAAACTGCATCAACCATCGACTACAATGTAGACACCTTAATTCTAGAAAATATTCAAGATCCGGGTAACGTAGGTACACTTCTACGTTCAGCAGCAGCAGCAAATATTAAACAAATCATTTGCACACAAGGCTCTGCATCACTTTGGTCACCACGAGTTTTAAGAGCAGGTATGGGCGCTCATTTTAGCTTACATTGTTTTGAAAACTTCCAGCTGACAGATATCCTTCCAAAATTTCAAATCCCTGTTTTTGTTACTAGCTCTCATCGCTCAACCAGTCTTTACTCAAAAGACCTTTCTAAACCATGTGTATGGATTTTAGGAAATGAAGGTCAAGGTGCAAGCGATTACGCGTTAGATCACGCACAATCAGTGACTATTCCTCAACCAGGTGGACAAGAGTCATTAAACGTGGCAATTGCAGGATCTATTTGTTTTTTTGAGATGGTCCGCCAACGCCAATAAAACGTTAATTTATTTTACATCGCACATATTTGTGAAAAAAATCAATTACACTAGTAAAAAATAACCGATTGTTGTCAACCTCCCACCTCTTTTCAACGTTATATAAGAGATATATTGAAGATAAGGTGGGCATGTCCAATGACAGGATTTTCCATCTCCATGGATTTAGCACCGAAAAAGTCTCGATCGGAAACATCTAGTGTTCATGTCAGCACGGCTGAGCAACGCCTGAAAGTTTTCATGCAAGATGTCACTGGTCGTGCTTTGGTGATGATGGAGAGTGCTACCCAAGGTCAACAAGGTATTGCGATGGATTTGGTTCAAGAAGCATTTATTGCTTTACACAAATCTTACGCCGATAAAAGTACTGAAGAATGGTATCCCCTCTTTTACACTATTTTGAATAACAAACTTCAGGATTGGCGCCGCAAAGAGTCTCGTAGAGCAAACCCATTTTCATTCTTCAAAAAAGTTAGTCTGGATAATGACGACGACGAAGTTATCGATGTAGTTGATGAAAAAGCTATTAATCCTGCAGATTTTCTCGATCAAGCGGTAACCATAGAGGAAATTCGGGAAGCAATTGAAAAACTACCTGTTCGTCAACAACAGGCATTTATGTTACGTGCGTGGGAAGGGTTTGACACCCATACAACAGCTCAGATCATGAACTGTACCGAAGGTAGTGTGAAAACCCATTATCACCGAGCAATTCAGGGACTTAGAGAATACTTGGCACATTTAAATCCCTTGGGAGGTTCTGATGAATCATGATGATTTCACTAAAAAGGTGACATCCAAACTTGATAGTTTGGCAGATCACCATAAAAATAAAACAGTGGTCATGAATCATGTGCTTGACCATATTCAACAAAAACCAGCCTCTTATTATAGTGTCTGGAAAATGACTGGTTTCGCACTTGCCGCAGCAATTACAGGTTTTGTGATTCTGCCTAACTCAGTCGAAATTGTGGATAAGCCACAAAATCAAGTGATCGTAAATCCTAAATTATCTCCACAAATGGTGGAAGATTTAGAGATGTTAATGGTGTTGGGTGAGGATAAAGTACAACATGGCAGCTAAAAAATTAGCGCTTATCCTGTGTTCATTAAGTTTCTTGCAAACAAGTTTTGCAGGTTTTGAACGCTTTTGGATTTTTTCTAAAGATGCCAATGCACAAGTCGATGACACATGGGATGCTCTTTCTGAAGAAGAGCAACGTGCAGTCATTAAACGTTACCAGAGTTTAAAAGAGCTACCAGCGAATCAAAGCACCAACTTACAGCAACGTATGGACTGGTTTACTCAACTTCCTGAAGCTGAAAAACAAAAAATGCGTGAAGCATGGCAAAAAATGAGTACGCAAGAGCGAAAAGACTTACGTGAGCGGATGCTTAAAGCGAATGGTGAAGAAAGAACAGCAATTCGTGAAGAATACATGAACAAGTATTTAGAACACTAAGTTCTTATTTGGCTATCAAAGATAAGGCATCTAATCACTTAATTATTTTGATTTTATTTCTTATAAAAAGCCTCCAATTGGAGGCTTTTTTATTCTTTAATTTTATTTACGGTAGCGTCTATAAGCTGCTAAACCAAGTAAAGAGGCTAAAGATAAAATTCCGAAGCTACCACCGCCGCCTCCACCACGTGTATCATCTGTAGTAGTAGCGGTACTTACAAGGTTAATTGTGCCAGCTTTAGGTGAAATTTTCCCATCAGCATCATAAACGTTATAACTTAATGAGTCATTAAAAGTATTAAATACGTTATTTGCCTGAATATAGATATTTCCGCCATAACAAATTTTATCCTTATCATCTTTCGGACATGGGCCTTCTCGATCAGCCTTAATTACTTTAAAAATACCATCTTTCGATGTTTTGCTTGGTAAATAAATAGGTAACTCTACACCGTCTCCATTTACCCAAAATTGTGATTTAGGCTTTAAAAGCGTATTTATAGGACCATCACCATCATCGTTAGCATATTTAAGTAAATTCAATGGAATAATTTCATTTGCAAGATATTTAAAGGTAATTGTCCCATCGCCAGAAACTGGTTCTATATTATTAAAACGAGCTTTTATCAGACCGCTTGAGCTTAATTTATTATCAGCTGTTGTAATTGTATATTTGCAATAAGCATATGTACCAGCTTGAGTCACCGTATCGTCTTTGCGATAAAAAACAATTTGCTGTAAAGCGTTATTCCACTCACAGAATACCTTGTCTTTGTCAGATAGATCTTTAACTTGTTGAGCATCATATTTATCATCAAGTGATCCAATACCTAATGGCTCAGTTGTCATACGATAGTCAGTTGGGTTAAAGAACTTCAGCACATGATTAGCGTCTTCAGTCGGTAAAGGTAAATCATAATTCTTTAAATCAAGATAAATTGCGCGATATTTAAGATTTGCCTTAGTTGTATCAATTAGATTCTTAAACTCCGCTAAACGTACTTTATAGTAAGTAATAAAGTTAGAAGGTGTCTTAGGGTCTTTAATATAATTATCAAATAAATCATAATTTTGTTGATAAGTATCAATTAAAGTCGTTAATGAAATATTACTAACATCCTCTAAATCACCTGCAGTGAGCTTCATTAACTCAACAGAGCCAATATCACAACTATTACGACTTTCTGGCTGATAATATGAGGTAATATCTGCCAAACGATTTAAACCACGTTGGTCAATTGTGGCACAACTTCCTTTACTATCTTGATCAACGTCAATTAAATCTGTGCTAGAAGAAATATTTTTTGGATAGTAAATAGGTAAAAAGCCTGTATAAGCTGTTGCTGGTTCTACTAAAGGACTTAGCAGATTACTAAAAGATTGTGTACTTATATCAATATTCGTATGGCCATCTGGTAAAGACTCTTTTGGTATATCACATTTTGCTGTTGCTGATGTCCAGTCAAGTGCATTGAAATCTAGCGTTAGACCTACACTCTTTTGCTCTGCTGCCGCACCTAAAAGATATTTACAGGCATAACTTCCGGTATTATAAGCCAATACGTTAAAACTTAGCTTTTTTGCGCCCAATTTATCGTAGAGGAAAGTACTATTCGCGTTGTTTTCAACAATTGTATTATTTAAAAGTACTAAACTACTGCTTGAACTTAAAATACTTGATGTATTGGCTGGATTATTGGTATCACCAGTAAACTTAATAATACTGCCGCTAGTACTATTCGCTATATTTTTTGCAATGGTATTAACCGATAATGTCGCAGTAGGTTTACCACAGAACTCAAATGTACTTGTTGAAGCTGTATTACCATTATTCACAATACTATTTGATGTAAGGGTGATGGTACGTGGTGCATAGACAGTGTCACTAAAACACCCCATTGATAAAACACTACCTTGTGTTGCGTTATTACCTTTAAGTAATGAATGATTTACTGACAAAGTAATATTAGGTGAAGCTAAATAAATTGCTCCACCGTTTGTTGCTTGAGATGATAAAATCTGACTATTTTGCAAAGCGATATCAGCACCAGCATAAATCGCGCCACCCTGGCCAGTTGTAACGCCATTTTCAAGAATTACATTATTTAAGGTCAAGGGCTGTTTATAGGTAGTAGTATTGAAAATGCGTGATTTACCTTGAGCATTAATACGTGTTTGTAAGTCAAGTTGTGCAGGATAATCATTGGTTAATACGCTTTTTTTCTGCCAATCTACGGGATCAGCACCAAAAATAGCAATATTAGCATTTGGAACTAATTCCTTATTTAGAGTGTACATTCCTGCTTTAAGCTGAATCGATTTTTGAGTAGTTTCGCGTGTATCAATAACAGTACATCCACCATACGATTTACGCAACTCAGCTGTTTTTATCGCTTCACGTAATGAGCAGGCGTTAGTATTGTCGCCATCTTCATCATCAAAAGTTGTAACATCAATTCTTCCAGTCGTTGTATCTGCAAATAATGGCATCGCAGCAATCACAGCTAATGCTAATAAAGCCTTTTTATAATTTTTCATAGCCTTTATCATCCTTGATTATGACTTTAAACGTCTTAAAGCAATTAAACCAAATAGACCTAAAACTAAACCACCACCTACACTTCCCCCGCCACCCGTGCTTACAGATTTATCTTCAATACCTGATGGTGGATCTTGCACGATTTGAACTGGAACAGTTAGATAAACATCCGCAGCATCATTAAAACGTGTGGTAGTAGTAACGACTAATAGATTAAATACATCTGCTCCATGCCAGTTCCCATTTGGAACATAAGTTAAATTTCCCTGAGCATCAATGGATAAAGTCCCTTTAGATGGTGTACTGGTTTGAACAATCTTCATACACCCAGACTGCCAGGCTTGACCATCTGTTCTTTTTCCAAACATTTTTTCACATGTTTGTGGAGAAACTAACTCTCCATCACCTACAACATCGGCGATATTAAATTTGGCAATTTCTCCATACTTAATATCTTGACCATGTGTACTGATATCATCGCGGTTGATAATTAATTCAATTGCACCTAAATCACATAACTCGTCATAACCACTTCGATTCTTTCCACGTTGATCTTGCTTTTCACAACTCGCCAAACCGACAGAAGTTCCATCGCTATATAAACGACCTTTGTTAATTAACAATGATTGCGAAAGACTAGTATATTTATCCAAAACTCGAGGTTTAAAGAATCCTAAAAAACTATCACTCGGTGTTGAATACGGACATAACAAACCATCTGCTGGTGGAACATCACAGGTTCCTTCATCTGCATTTCCAGCAATTAGTTTTTCACTTGCAGGGTATAGAATATTTGGTAACTCTGCAGAAGCATTACGGTTACATTCCGTTGTTACTAAATTACTCTGCACAATCGTTTTATCTATTGTAGATACCTTACAGTTTGTCGTATTACCTACTAAAATACTATTAGAGACAGATGCTTTTCCTTGTGGAGCATCAAAATACAAGCCTCCCACATTTTTAATCATAGTAATATTATTGATCACCATTCCATCACGGACATTGGCGATAAAACTACCCTTATTATGAAAAATCGTACTATTACTTAAACCAATAATACGAGAGGTTAAATATCCGCCCGTACTTTCATCTGCAAATTTAGTTTCAGCATGAAATAATGCACCATCTACAGCAGTTACTTCATTATCACGCACTACAGAGCGAGTAATATAGTAAAGTGGCATATCACTATATAAAACGCCTCCCTGACTCGCTTTATTATTCTGAATCAAGCTATTAGTGATCGTTACCGAACCCGCTGTTTTTGTAGTATTTGATAAATTACCAGCGTTATAAATTGCTCCACCATTTGTTGCATATCCATCCATTAAACGAGAATTTTGAATAACCAATTGTTCATGGTTATAAATCAATCCACCGTTACCTTGAGGTATTACACTCTTTAGGCCAGCACCCTTTAAATTGACATCGATAAATGAAACTGTAAAAGAGGCTTTTTCAACGCTACCATCATCAATACGAAATAATTGATCCGTACCTATCATTTTAATCGTTGCATTATGTGAATTGGGTGCACCTTCCTCAATCAGAGTAGAATCATTTTTTGCTGTGCTAATAGCTACGGGAATGGTAATTACTATACTTTTACTTAGAGTATATTCTTTATCACGCTGTAAAATAATATTTGAAGAAGCATCTTTATTTCCGCAACCATTATAACCGTTTGCATATTTTTCAACTTCAGCAGCATTAGAAGATGCACGATATTTTAGAAATTGTATTGCTTCACGTAATGAACAGACCGTGTTATCGACGTCTTCATCAGTTGTAGTTGTGACTTGAATATCGGCAGAATAAGCGTGTCCAGCAGCAGCCAATAAAGCAAAAGCAATGCTCCGTTTGAGCATACCCATCTCCTTACATCTTTTTTCATTTTTCTTTGTCAATATTGCAAAATTTCCGCTTTTGCAATCGCATCCTTTGTGCGTACTTTGTCACAGGAAGTAGAATTTCTCAAGACATTTTGGTCGGTCTGTAGAGTCATTTTTGAGCTAGATTACAAAAAGCTTCGTAGACCTAAAAAAGTTTTTTAAATACAAAAAATTGGCGTATTAAAAAATTAAAAGAGAATTTATAAGTTATAAATATAGCTTTTCAGAAATAAAAAAAACTTATGTAGGGAAAGCCATTTTTTAAATTGTATGAGTTTAATTTAAGCAAAACAGCAAATTTAAGCTAGAAACTCTACTGTTGATACTCATCAATCAAAGCATAAATTTGTCTTAAAGTCGCATTAGAAAGTTTTGTTTTTTCACCTTTGAGTAGTTTTTCTAACTGAGCAACAGTTTGCAGTAAAAGAGATGCTTGGTGAGGACCATGTAATAATAAGTAATCAACAATTTGTTGATCAAAGTGGATACCACGTCTAGCCATTACAGATGTCACCAAGGCATAGCGGTCTGCATATAAACTTCCACTCGGCACTTTTACACTAACGGCCTGTGTAAGTCGTGACTGTAAGTCTGGCAATTCAAGCTTTAATTCAATCGGTGCTACACGCGAAGAAAATACCAGTTGTCCTTCATGATTATTCATTAAATGAAAAACAGCTTTTTGCCAGTGAGGCACACCACTAATCGATTCAATATCATCCAAAGCAACAAGATCATAATGTTCTAAAGACGTAATTGCCTCAATAGGTGCATCAAGAAGTTCGAGCAAAGATACTTTAATAGCAGATTTGCCTATTTCTAAATAAGAATCACAAATTGCAGAAAGTAAATGACTCTTCCCCGTCCCCGCTCCACCGTAAATATAGAACCTACTCACTAGACCAGCATGTAGTTGACGCACAGCATCGACTACATGCCCCCAACCCGGTCCCGAAAAATCACTGATTCGGGCATCAAGTTGAGGTTCTATATCCAGTTGGAGTTGACGCATATATTGAATTAACCTTGAAATTATTTCTGGTTAGGAGATTTTAGTTCATCTGTATCTTGCTGTGTTTTAACTTCAAGATCAAGCTTAGTACTTTCAGTTTGTACATGAATTTGCTCAATATCGCCATGTTGGATCACTAATGTAGATGGTGGAGCATAAAGTGAGCTTCTTTCGTAATTCTCTCTTAAATGCTTCAACAACACTACAATAACCGCAGCAACAGGCAATGCAATTAACATTCCCAAGAAGCCTGCAAGTTGTGCCCCTGCCAATACTGCAAAAACAACTGCTACAGGAGATAAGCCAATTTTATCACCCAGTAGGAATGGCTGTAGGATATAGCCTTCTACCGCTTGACCAATCATAAAGACGATACCAACCAGTAATAGATGCATCCAATCCAAGCCAAACTGGAACAGACTGGCAATAACAGCGGCAATAATACCTACGGCAAATCCTAAATAAGGAATAATACTAGAAAGCCCTGCCACCATACCAATAATCAGGCCAACTTCCAAACCGATGAGTTGTAAACCAACTGCATATACTACGCCAAGCAATAGCATGACCAGAAACTGACCTTTAACAAATGCCCCTAAAACGCTATGGCATTCACCAACGATCTGTAAAGTAGTTGCTTCATATGGACGCGGAATGAGACGACGTAAGTTTTGTAACATACGTTCCCAGTCAAGCAAGAAATAGAAAGCAATAATTGGAATTAAAACCACTGTTCCACCAATCTGAATAAAATTCAAACCAGATTGAGCCAGTTTTAATAACACTGCCTGAATGCTGTCTGCGCTATAGTTTGTTTGGACATATTCCATGACAGCTTTAGACAACTGCTCTGTGTCAATTTCCATTTGCTGGACATTAAATGTCGAAGACACCCAAGGTAAAAAGGTAGCGTTAATCCAGTGAATACCTGCTGGAATACTATCTCGGGCATAAACTAATTGTTTCCAAATCAGTGGAACTAAATACCAGAGTGCAATAGTTAAGGTTACACCTATTCCAACAAATACCACGCTAATTGCTAACCAGCGAGGCAATTTCATTTTTACCAGCACATCAACAAGTGGACTGAATAAATAAGCCAGGAAAAAAGCACCGATAAAAGGAATGACTACAGGCTTGAGTAAGTACAATACCCATACCAGCAATACAATACCTGCGAGTAAAAAAATACGGCGCAGTATACGATCTTGCATAAAATCTAGCCTTTTTTGATTTAATCGTTATAAATGAAAAAATATTTTTATTAAAGATAGCATTTTCGAGCATAAATAACATAAGAGTTTCGTATATTCAGGTTATAATCTGCCGCCAATGCGGAGACTTCATTTATGAGCAACTCAACTTCTACCCCAAATACCGGTTTAAGCTACAAAGATGCGGGTGTCGACATTGAAGCGGGCGACGCACTGGTCGATCGTATCAAGTCAGTCGCTAAACGTACAAGTCGTCCTGAAGTAATGGGCGGGCTTGGTGGCTTTGGTGCACTATGCAAAATTCCTAAAGGTTATGAAGAGCCTGTTTTAGTTTCTGGAACCGATGGTGTAGGAACTAAATTACGTTTGGCCCTTAATCTCAATCGTCATGACACAATCGGCCAAGACCTTGTGGCTATGTGCGTAAACGACCTTTTAGTTTGTGGCGCAGAACCATTATTCTTCCTTGATTATTACGCGACTGGTCACTTAAATGTTGACGTTGCTGCAAATGTTGTTACTGGTATTGGTAAAGGTTGTGAGCTTGCAGGTTGCGCACTTGTAGGTGGTGAAACCGCGGAAATGCCAGGCATGTACGAAGGCGAAGATTACGACCTTGCTGGTTTTGCCGTTGGTGTTGTTGAGCAAAGCAAAATTATTGATGGCTCTAAAGTAAAGTCTGGTGACGTACTTATCGGTGTTGCATCAAGTGGTGCTCACTCGAATGGTTACTCATTACTACGTAAAATTTTAGACGTTAAAAACGTTGATTTAACTCAAACGATTGATGGTCGCCCGCTTGCTGATGTAGCAATGGAACCAACTCGTATTTATGTAAAACCAGTTCTTGAACTCTGCAAACAAGTTGATGTTCATGCTATGGCGCACATTACTGGTGGTGGTTTACCAGGTAACTTACCTCGTGTATTGCCAAATGGTGCTCAAGCGGTTATTGATGAATCTTCTTGGGAATGGCCTGAATTGTTCCAACTTCTACAACGCGAAGGCAATGTAGAACGCTTTGAAATGTACCGTACATTTAACTGTGGTGTAGGTATGGTTATTGCTGTTGATGCAAATGATGCTGAAAAAACAATTGAAGTACTTAATGCTCAAGGCGAAAAAGCTTGGAAAATTGGACATATCCAAGAAAATTCTGAGTCAGTGGAAGGTGCAGACGAAAAAATTCGTGTGATCTTTGCATGATAAAAATTGCTGTTCTAGTCTCTGGGAATGGCAGTAATTTACAGGCCTTGATAGATGCAAATCTATCAGGGCAAATTGTAGGTGTACTGTCTAATAAAGCAAATGCTTATGCCCTAGAGCGTGCTCAAAAAGCCAATATTGCTACGGCGGTTATCTCCCATAAAGACTTTCCAACGCGCGAAGTTTTTGATGAGGCAATGCATCAGCAACTCTTAGCTTGGGAAGTAGATGTAGTTATTTTAGCTGGCTTCATGCGTATCTTAACACCAACCTTTGTCAACAAATGGCAAGGGAAAATGCTGAATATACATCCCTCGCTTCTTCCAGCTTACAAAGGTGTGAATACTCATCAACGTGTTTTAAACACAGGTGATCGTTTACATGGTTGTACCGTACACTTTGTAACTGCTGAACTGGATTCTGGTCAATCTATTGCCCAATCAGCTATATCAGTTAAAGAACATGATACTGTCGCTTCGTTAGCAGATCGAGTGCACACACTTGAGCACTTTATCTACCCACAAGTTGCCGAGTGGTTGTGTAACGGTCAACTTACATGGAAAGATGGGCAAGCCTATTTCCGTAATCAAGTTCTAAAAGACCCTATTCGTTTTGCAAGTTGGTAAAGTATTTTACTAACAAACAAAAATAAAAAAGGACATGCTGGCATGTCCTTTTTTATAAGCTTTAAATTAATTTAATTAATGATGAATCAATTTCTTTATAGAATTTACTGTATCAATAGGATGCTCTAGAGGGAACATATGACCCCCTTCAACCACAGTAAATGGGATTCCCATTTTTCGCTTTGCCATTTGAGGAAAGCCTCTTTTTAAGAAATCACTTGCTTTACCCACAACTAAATGCACAGGCATCTTAGGTTTTGGCATAGGCAGCCACCACCAAGAAGGATTTTTACGGAAAATTGCAACTTCATCTTCACGAGAAATCGTTAAAGTTACTCCACCGCGAATCGAATCTTCTTTCAAAGCATAATCAATATAAGCCTGAAAACAATCTTCATCAAAATCTTTATAAAATCCTTTAGGACGAAGTAACTCAGCCGCCTGCTCTCTGGATTCCCAATGTTCACGGCGACGTGCAGATAAGCCCGCCGGTGTCATCGCATCAACCAATTTAGGGCGAAATAACTTTGCCATATGAAAAGCAAACGAATATCGCCCTAAAATAAGAGGCGGATCTAACATAATGACTTGAGAA
Organism: Acinetobacter sp. 742879; assembly: GCF_000588535.1. Lineage (NCBI taxonomy): Bacteria > Pseudomonadati > Pseudomonadota > Gammaproteobacteria > Moraxellales > Moraxellaceae > Acinetobacter > Acinetobacter sp. 742879. The sequence continues at coordinate 207,247 of NZ_JFYC01000004.1, forward strand.
AACAGTTCAGGACGTCGAAAAGATGCCATCAATGTTAAAACCGAACCAAGAGAATGGCCTAATCCGATGACTTTACGTCCTTTCGCCTGACGCACAATACTATCAATAACTTGATCAACCAAAGCAGGCCAATGGTTAGTCACAGGATAACGTTTGTCAGGACCAATGAGTGGAACATAAATTACGTCATACTCATCTTTTAATTGATCAAACAATTTTTGATACACCATAGATGGCACACCATTAGCATGCGCAAAGTGTATAACCGGTTTTACTGACATACCGTTATCCTAAAAATACAGATTCATTGTAATTTTGCGCTTTGACTAGTCTGCACCTCTTGAGCAATAGATTCACTTACTCCTTGCCCGATTTGTGCCCCCATACGACCCAAAATGGATTGTAGTGGGTTACGCTCAATTGTGTAGTCAACTTTATTATCAAGGTTTAGTTCACGCATCAAGCTCGTAATATTACCTGAACGGTCAGCAACACCTAATTGAATTGCTTGTTCACCCGTCCAGAATAAACCAGAAAAAATAGCTGGATCATTCGATTTCAAACGCTTTCCACGCCCTTCTTTCACTGCGGTAATAAAGTGAGTATGAACATTATCAAGAACAGATTGAATATGTTGCTTTTGAGCAGGATCAATCGGTTTTGTCATACTTAAAATGTCTTTATTCGTTCCGGCAGTTAAAGTGCGGTCTTCAATGCCGAGCTTCTGAGCTAAACCAGTAATACCATAGTTAGGCATGATCACACCAATTGAGCCCACTAAACTTGATGGATTGACAATAATCTCATCCGCAGCAGAAGCAATATAATAAGCACCCGATGCCCCCATATCACCAATAACGGCATAAACTTTCTTATCTGGGTGCTGTTTTTTCAAATAACGAATTTCCTGCCAGATTTCATCAGACTGAACTGGAGAACCGCCAGGTGAGTTAATGTTAAGTGCAACAGCCTTACTATTTGAGGCTTCAAAAGCACGTTTAAGCGCTTTATTCGTATCTTCACTATTTACCGCTTGATTACTCGAAGCATCAATTGTTCCAATAATATCCACCACTGCCAAATGAGCACTACTGCTACTTACAGCAGAGCCTTCTTTGCTGGTTGAACAGCCTTTACCCATGAGTACAATAATGAATAGTAAATAAATAAAAGTTAATGTTTTAAAGAAGATACCCCAACGACGACTACGGCGTTGCTCTTCTACTGAAGCGAGTACAGCCTTCTCAAGAATTTGCCATTCTGGTCCATTTTGTTTAGGGATTATAGGTTCATTTTGTGGTTTTGGTGGCCAATCGGACATAAAATTCCAATCCAAATCAATCTAAAATGATGTCATTATATACGTTGATTTGATAAAAACTGTCTAAATTATATGATTTCATTTATAATATTTTTATCTTTTTTTACTTGTTGCCTCCTTTTTACCGCGATAGATGACCAAACTAGATGTAAAAAGCATGAACTATTACTTACTCAAAACTTTTAGCCGTCAACCCATTCAATTTGGACGTTTTATTGCCCGTATGTTGGCAGGGTTAGTCAATACTTTAAAAATTACTAGAACATCAAAAAGTATAGAACTTAACTTACAAATTGCACTTCCCCACTTAACACCACAGCAACGAATAGATATTACACAACAAGCTATTCGTAATGAGTTAACCTCATACTTCGAGTTTTTAAGTATTTGGGGCTCATCAAATAGTAAGAATATTTCAAGAATTCACCATATTGAGGGTGAACATTACTTTCATGAAGCACTGGCAGCAAAAAAAGGTGTGGTATTGATTGTTCCACATTTTGGTACATGGGAAATCATGAATGCTTGGTGTGCCCAGTTCACTTCTATGACTATTTTATACAAGCCTGTAAAAAATGAAGATGCAGACCGTTTTGTTCGAGAAGCACGTAGCCGTGAACAAGCCAACTTGGTACCTACCGATGAGACTGGTGTTCGACAAATTTTTAAAGCACTCAAACAAGGCGAAACCACTGTAATTTTACCCGACCATACACCTAATATTGGTGGGGATATGATCAATTATTTTGGTGTACCACTTGCCTCAAGTAATTTAAGCGCCAAGCTCATCCAAAAAACAAAAGCCAAAGCATTATTTCTTTATGCGATTCGTAATGAACACGACGGTTTTACGATGCATATTGAGCCTATGGATGAGAAGATTTACGAAGGTAGTGCCGATGATGGAACCTTTGTTATTCATCAAGCCATTGAACAACTGATCCAGCACTATCCAGAACACTATCACTGGAGTTATAAACGTTTTAAAGCAAATCCCGCTTTAGATAATATTTACAATATAGATCCGAATGAAGCACTTCAAATTGTAGATAGACTTAAAGCAGAAGCTTCACAAATTCCTGTGAAGCCAAGTACGTTCGAAACGTCGAGTGTATAAAACCATCTGATGATTGCGAGATACAAAGCTTAATGTTCCTTGCTCAACTGTGCTTTTAAACGGAAGATTAAGTTCTTGTACTCTCGCTAAAACCTCTTTGCTTGGATGACCATAACGATTATTAAAGCCAGCAGAAGCAACAACAAGCTTGGGGTTTAACGTCGCTAAAAAGTCGTAAGCTGAACTATGCTTACTCCCATGATGACCTAATACCAGAACATCTACCTTTAAATCAGGATATTCTTTCATGAGTTGATATTCTGCTTCCAACCCTGCATCGCCCATGATTAAATAATTTTGATAGCCATTTATCTGTTTTAAATGAATATAAATCACACAAGAATATTGATTTTGATTTGAAGAAACTAAGTTTAAATCTTTTTCTTTAGGCCAAAGAATTTCAATATCTAATTGTGGATATTGCCATTTTTGCCCTTGATGACAATAAGTAAATGGTTCTGTAATTTGCTCTTTCCATAATTCATTTGATATGACTTGTTTAATAGAAAAAGTCTGAGCAATAGAAGGAAATGCTCCGCTATGATCTTGATCAAGATGAGATAGTACGACGTGATCCAGTTGTTTAATTCCCTTTTGGTGTAAATATGGAATCACCACATTTTGACCAATACTAAAAGCTTTCTCCTCATAAGAACCACCCGTATCAATTAACCATGTCTGCTGCGGGTGCTGTAAGAATATAGATTGCCCCTGTCCTACATCTATAATATTTAATTGAATTTGCTGGGACGACTTATATGGAATGATCAAGGGTAAACAGCATATTAGCCCCCAAGATTTGGGTAAAACCCTACGCGGTAAAAATAAGATAATAATAACGAAGCTAAGGCACACTAAATCAAGTGGTGTGAGGCTAAAACCTTGTAATGGTAGAGATAACTTTTCTAAAAGATTAAAACATGACAGTACTATACCAATCAGGACGTCATTAATTTGAAAAAGTAAATTTCCGAATGATTTAAAAATAAGCCATACACAAGCTGCAAAAATATTTAAAGGAACAATCACTCCTCCGAGTAAAGGAACTGCAATAATATTTGTAAAAGGAGCAACCCATGAAATCTGTTGAAAGAAAATCAGCATTAAGGGACATAAGGCAATAAATATTTTGCCTTGAGATTCAATTAAAATTTTACTGAAAAGAATGATTCTAGATAGCAGACTAGTTGAAACAACATTTGGAGCCTGCTCTATAGTTTGATAAATCCGTAATATAATAAAGCAAGAACCATAAGATAGCCAAAAACCTGCGGATAAAACACTGAAGGGATCGAAAAGTAAAAGTAGACTTGCACTATAAACCAAGAGTGTAAATGGTTTAACAGTCACTTTAATCAGTACCAAAGAAGCAAATAAAAATACTGAAAGTAAAGTTCTTAAGGCGGGAATTTCAAAACCAACAAATGCCGTATAAATCAAAACACCGAAACATAATGGAATCATGGCCCATATTTGTTTAGGTTGAAACAAATAAAACTGCGGATAATAACGTCTTATTAACTGATGTAATACCCAAGACAACATGATGGCAAAAATGAGTACATGAGGCCCTGAAATGGCTAACAAATGAGAGATTCCTAATTCCTTAAATTGATTTTTAATCTCATCATTTAAAAGACTTTCGTCCCCTGTTAACAAAGCTAATAACAGACCTTTATTTTGCAAAGGAGATTGTTTTAACATTAATCTAAATGTTAGGCGCAACTTTTCTACATTTAACTTTTGTCTGTTAAAGAATTTTTGTTGCTCTTTTAAATGATGTTGATAACCCAACTGATAAATTTCATCAGAGCTTAAAGGCTCAATATGCTGAACACTAAAACCAGACATTATATTTCGTTGAATGAACCACTGTTCTTGGTCAAAAACACCAGCCACTGCGTAACTATGAGCAGGTTTGGTTTGGCCAGAAATTCGATAATAATGACCTAATTTTAATTTTGGCTCATCTATGGCTGAGTTTACTTTTTGATTTTTTAAATATAATAGCCAATTGACGGGATGTAAGGACTGCCCTAATACCTGAACGGGTTGTTGTATTTTATCTTCTTTTTCTTCACTTATACGGTCGACATACACAATAATATCTAAAGATTTAGGCTGCATTTGTCTCAGTTCTAATCTTTCATTTAAGGCATACTGAGCATATTGATGTCCTATAGTAAAAAGACTAATAGCACAGACTAGACAGTAAATGGTTTTAAATATGGGGCTATTTAAGAAAATATTTCTCTTAAAAATATAAAAAATAAAGCCCATAACAAGCAAGACTTTACCTAACCGCCCATATTGCATTACTAAAGGGATATCTATCCCCATAAATGCAATACCCCCAATCCACCCCATTAAAATAAGTTTTAACATTCAAGGTCATATCATTATCTTTTTAGGGGCAAAATTAAAGCCCAACTCAGTGGGCTTTAACAATGTGAATTAATGACAATTTTTTAAGAACCACTCACCCAGAGTCCATCTTGCATATGCAAAATAGAATCAGCAGCCTGAGCTAAATGCTCATCATGGGTCACAATTAACATTGCCATGTTGAGTTCTTTCTTAAGATCGGTCAGTAATTCAAAAATACCTAGAGCTGTTTTACGGTCTAAATTACCTGTAGGTTCATCAGCCAGAACAACCGCAGGTTTAGTGACTAAAGCACGCGCTAAAGCCACACGTTGGCGCTCACCACCCGAAAGCTCCCCTGGCTTATGATCCATACGATGAGATAACCCAACTCGATCAAGTAAATATTCAGCTTGCGCTTTTACAGATTTAAATTGGCTATCTGCACGAAGCATTAAAGGCATCGCCACATTTTCAAGCGCAGAAAACTCAGGTAATAGATGATGAAATTGATAAACAAAACCTAGGTATTGGTTACGCTGAAAACCACGTTCAGCTTCACCTAAATTATCAAAACGCTGACCATTTAAAAATACTTGCCCTTGAGTTGGCTGCTCTAAACCACCTAGCACATGAAGCAAAGTACTTTTACCTGAACCACTCGCACCGACAATAGAAACAAACTGCCCTGCTTCAACTTGTAAAGAAAGACCTTTAATGACTTCAACTTTAGATTTTCCGTCATCAAAATGTTTATATATTTCTTTCGCTTCTAAAACAATTTTACTCATAGCGCAGTGCCTCGGCAGGTTGAACTTTGGCAGCACGAAGTGCCGGATAAATAGTCGCCAAGAAGCTTAAAAGTAAAGAAACAATCACGATAATCGTCACATCTTGCCATCTTAAATAAGATGGGAGGTAATGTACAAAGTAAGCATCAAATAGATTTAAGCCCAACACATTGTTAAACCATGAAATGATATCGCTAATGGTTAAAGCTAAAATTACACCTAAAACCGTACCTGCAACTGTACCAATCACCCCAATCACGGTACCTTGAACCATAAATATTTTAGTGATCATCGACGGCGAAGCGCCTAATGTACGCAAAATTGCGATATCAGATTTTTTATCAGTCACCACCATGACCAATGATGAAACAATATTAAATGCTGCAACCACAATAATAAGGACAAGCAATAAACCGACTAGAGTTTTTTCCATTTGAATGGCATTAAATAAATTACCATGCGTATAGGTCCAGTTCGTCGCGTAGAAATTGCTTGGTAAACTTTTTACTAAGTCGTCAGCAACTTGCGGCGCTGCAAAAATATCATCTAGTTTTAAACGGACACCTTGGGCACCATCTGGTAAGCGTAATAAGGTTGAAGCATCGTATAGGGCGATATAACCCACCATAGAGTCGACTTCAGCGCCTACACTAAAAATACCAACCACTTTAAAACGCTTGAAACGAGGTACAACACCTGCTGGAGATGGCGTTGCTTCAGGTAAAACCAATGTCACGCTGTCATTTAGACGTAAGCCCAATGAATCAGCCATATCTTTACCAAGCACAATACCAAATTCACCCTTTTTAAGTGAATCTAAACTCCCGGCAACAATATGATTTTGAATAATAGAGACATTCTTTTCATATTTTGGGTCAATACCCGTCACCATAATACCAGCGACTTGCCCTTGCGCAGTTAACATACCTTGCAATTGCGTAAAAGGTGCAACCCCTGTTACATGTGGATGATGTTCAACTCGCTTCACGAGTTCAGGCCAATCCGTGAGGATTTGTGTAGATGAAACTGTTGCTTGCGGCACCATTCCTAACACACGGTTTTTCAATTCGCGATCGAAACCGTTCATGACAGAAAGTACTGTAATCAGCACAGCGACACCTAGTGTCAAACCGACCATCGAAACCAATGCAATAAAAGAAATAAAATGATTACTGCGTCTTGCGCGAGTATATCTCAACCCTATATACAGTGAGATTGGTTTAAACATACCTTCTAAATCCAAGGTCATTGATGGAAAATATAAGATGTTGATGTCAAATTGCACCCACATCTACTATTTGGCCATACCGTTAGATGCTGTATTAAGGTTTAAAAATCAGTAAGTTCTGACTTATCCTTAATAATCCTAATATTATATTGCTGCGCTATTTTCTACTAGTTGAGTTGGGAGATCAATTTGATCGTGCATTTCGCTACGAATTAGAACAATTTAATGAATAAGCTCAACAAATTACCCAAATCTTCTCCTATTTAGACTTCATATGTTGAGCAAAGTTCCGGTTTGCCTGAATGTCTTTATAGAAATATAGAAAGAGTCCAGACAAGATGATCAAAGCGCCTACAAAAACCATAATTGAAAGTTGTTCATGGTTTAAAGCAGCCCCAATCATCATCGCTAACATAGGGGTAATAACCGTTGTTAAAGATAAAGTCGTTGCCTGAATATTTTGTATAAGTTTGAAATAACAGAACATGGCAACGAGTGAAGCCATGAGTACCGTATAAATTAGGGCAAATAGTGATTTGGCTTCTGGCAAATGTGTCGGTGCATATTGCCAAATAAATGGAATAAAACAACTAACAAAAATAGAAGACACTAAAATAGAGCCTGTTGCCTGAGCCATTGGCTGAATCTGTGCATTAACTTTCTTGACCCAGAAAATTGAAAATGAATAAACAAACACACTGATCAGCATAAGAACAATACCAAACGGGTGTACATGCTGATTCGCACCGCTCAGACAAATAATAGCTAACCCACAGACCGCAATTGCCATACCCAACCATTGCAGCTTATAAAGTTGTTGGCCAAAAGCAAACCGACCAATAAGCCCCGCCATTATCGGCGCTAAACCAAACATAAGTGCAATCATGCCTGAACTTAAATATTGGGTCGCGGCATAGGTGAAAATTTGAGAACCAATTAAGCTAAAAGATCCGGCAATGTAGCTATGAACTGCTTGTCGATGCGTTGGAAAAGGTGTTCTCAAAATTATTAATATGATGACAGCCAAAGGCAATGCAATAAAAAAGCGTAATAACAATGCCCACATCAGATGTAGATCAGACACACTCCAGACAATTGCCAACGGAGTTGTTGCCCAGATAAACACTAACAAGGCATAGGTTAGAGCCAAATTGGTTTGCGATGGCATGCGATGCTCACTTAGCTGTTTTACGTTTTTGCTTTAAAATCGTTTGATCTAATGAACTTGAAAATTCACGTTTATCTCGTTCGGAAATAGGAGGCGGTCCACCAGTTTGCACACCCGCACCACGAAGCGTATCCATGAAATCACGTAGATGTAAACGTGCTTTAACATTCGCAGTTGTATAGACTTCACCACGCGGATGGATAGCAACGCCTCCTTTCTCAATCACTTGAGCTGCCAGAGGAATATCCTGCGTAATGACAATGTCATTTTCAACCATACGATCAACTATTTCTTTATCTGCTTGGTCGGCACCACTTAAAACCTGTATTGACTTAATTCGTACTGAAGGCGTAATCCCAACATTTTGATTGGCTACAAAAATGACTTCTAATTGATAACGATCTGATGCGCGTAAAATCACTTCACGTAAAATTTTCGGTAAGGCGTCTGCGTCTACCCATAGCTTAAATGGCAGCACGTTATTCTCTATTTCCACTAAAAATATTAGTCTAACAGATGCTTTTCTAAGGTGAGTAAAAATAACGATTAAACTGATTTTTAATTTCAACATTTAAATTTTTTATAAATTAAACGTACTTTTAACTTATAAATAGAAACGCCGCTTCCCTTTAAATGACTAAATATGCGCTTTTACAAGAGAATTTACATATGGTGACTTGAAAAATAGCAAACACCCTCGATTTAATATAACAAGTAATGTGAACCCAACAGCATCATGCTTATGAAAAATCAAAACAGTCCAGAAGTTATTAAAGTAAATGACCAAAATTTTGGTAGTCATGGAGAACATTGGAATCTATTGACGTCCCATCCCGAAACAGATGTACCAAAATGGTTAGGACTGGCACTTGATGCACCTGTTATGCCAATGGGTTTATGTGAACATGAAGAAGACATGGACCCATCTTTTTGGCTCATTCAAGGTCCTCAAGACCAAAAAGTTACGATCAATCAAATTATTGCTGTTGAAAATCAAAAACCTCGTGCGCTTAAAACAGCCTTCCCAAGTTTTGAAAGTCCGTATCAATATAATGCGAAAATTGAACGCATCATTACTTGCGACTCTGCTACACAAGCCGTGTTAAGTTTAAGACTAAATAAAAATACAACTGTTTATGCATTTGATAATTTATTTAGTGTTAACTACTGTCAATATGATAAAAATCAAAACTATCAAGTCCAATTTAATGCATGGGCTTATGAATTAGAACCTGTTCCAGCAGGTGAAAAAATTATTGTTGATGACCCAGCTTCTATTAAACATCATCGTGCATTAAATGCAATTTTAACTGAACATAATGGTGTTGCTCCTGAAAATTTACAGGAACTCATTAATGAATGGCAGCCAAAAACTCCAGAAGATCAAGAACCTGTAACCGTTGATTTTTCTAAAATGGTTGCGTATTTATATGGCGAAAATCTTGGTCAAGAAGATGAAGCATGGTTCCAAGGTAATATTGTTGGTAAAACTTCTATGACATTTATGGGGGCAGAATATACCCTTTATGATGTCACTTTGGTTTTAAAAGATGATCCTCCTGCCATATTAGTGCGCATTGCGACCAAAAACGATTTGTATAAAAACTTTAATATTGGCGAATATATTCGCGGTAATATCTGGATTCAGGCGACTATTTGTGCTAAAAAGGGTGAAACTAATTGAATTTCACTAATATTTTAATAATTAGGTTATTGAATGAAGATTATACCCGAACAAACTACCAGCCTCATTCAATCCAGTAGCCTGCGCGTAAAGGTCGATACTGGTGCGTTTTGCTTTTTTGTCTTGGGTATGTTCTTAGCTGCTATATTCATGCACCAGTTTGGTTTAGTGCCTTTTTAATTTATAACTTATTCAATAAATAAAGCCCTCATTTGAGGGCTTTATTTATTTGATTTGCTTAACCATTACGCTTTGCAAAATCATCCATAAAGTTAATTAAAGCCTGTACGCCTTCTAATGGTACGGCATTATAAATACTTGCACGCATACCGCCGACAGAACGGTGGCCAGCTAAATTTAACAAGTGATTAGCTTCCGCTTCTTTTAAGAATTGCTTTTCTAAAGCTTCGTCTGCCAAGGTAAACGGTACATTCATAATTGAGCGGTTTGGAATTGCGATCGGGTTATTGTAGAAATCGCTTGAGTCGATATAACCATATAACAACTGAGCTTTTTCAAGGTTCACTTTATGAATAGCCTCTACCCCACCCTGCTCTAGCAACCACTCAAATACCAAACCAGACAAGTACCATGCATAAGTCGATGGTGTATTTACCATAGAACCATTTTTCGCTTGGTCACCATATTTTAAAATACTTGGAATTTCTGGCTTAGCCTGATCAAGTAAGTCATCACGAATAATGACAATTGTTAAACCAGCAGGACCAATATTTTTTTGCGCGCCAGCATAGATTAAACCAAACTTAGTCACATCTAATGGAGCAGATAAAATACTTGATGAATAGTCACAAACAAGTGGCGCTTTTACATCAGGAATTCCTGCGAACTGTAAGCCGCCAATCGTTTCATTATCCGCATAATGTACATATGCTGCATCATCAGATAAATTCCATTCGCTTTGTTCAGAAATTGCGAACTTGCCATCTACTTTAATGCCAGCTTCTACAACATTAATATCGCCATAACGTTTTGCTTCTTTTAACGCTTTTTCAGACCAGATGCCAGTGTGGATATAATCGGCTTTACTGTTCTTACCTAAAAGGTTTAAAGGAATAGCAGAAAATTGTAATGACGCACCGCCTTGTAAAAACAGTACTTTATAGTTTTCTGGAATGTTCATTAACTTGCGTAAATCTGCTTCAGCTTTTTCAGCTACAGCAACATAGTCAGCACTACGGTGACTCATTTCCATGATGGATAGACCTTTACCCTGCCAATCCAACAATTCTTGTTGAGCTTTTTCTAAAACGGCAGTAGGTAATGCAGCAGGACCAGCACAGAAATTGTACGCGCGCATGATTTTTCCCTTGTATAAAGTCAAACACAATAAAAATGGCATTTAACCACAGATTGCTTAAGCTTGCAGCAGCTTATCAAGTAAATATTTCAATGCTGGACTGTATTTAGCTTTATTTTTTCAATTATTGTTGTCGTTATTTCTTTAATTTTAATAATCAGCTTCCTCATTAAAAAAAATTTTTAAGCAAAAAGATCAACTTGACTTGTGATTATAATTTCACATACCTTGATAGCTATTACAAAAATATTGGCTTAGTAAATTCAATAATTAAAGGAGCTAAAAACCACCATGTTTTTATACAAATGTATAATAAACAAGATGTTAATTGAATTTAATAACAAGAAATTTAAACTATAAGGGATGCCAAAAATTGTTATTTAAAATGCCAACACATCGATATAGACAGTCTATTTTTCCCTTTTCATTTAAACCAAAACATCTTGCTTTGGCTTTAGGCTTTTTTTTCACTAATCATTTATATGCCGGAAGCTTAAGTTATGCCGAAGCAGAACAACAAGCTTTAAAAAGTTCATACAGTACTCAAGCCAACCAAGCATTACAGCAAGCATCTCAATTAGAAGCTGAAGCAGTAAAGGGCCTCGGATTACCTAGAGTTGATTTGAATGTCAGAGCCTACGCTTTTCATAGTGAAACAGATGTACCTCTTGGGGCTTTTAAACAAAAACTTGAAAATGATTTAAGCCAAGGGCTAAACGATAAACTTTCACAGTGGAACAATGTCATTCCATCAGATGTGCTGGGACAAGTTCAAGAAGGCGCAAACCAAACCATACATGATGGTATAAATCGCTTTCCTGATTATGCGAATCTGACTATCGAAGATCAGGTGGTACGCCCTTCGATTTCAGTCGTAATGCCACTCTATACAGGCGGCTTAACCAGCAGCGCTAAAAAAATAGCTAATATACAAGCACAGCGCTCTGAGCTTTCAAGCCAACAACAGCAAGATATACAGCGATTTGAAGTAGTACAAAGTTACTTTAATGTGCAATTACAGCAGCAGCTGGTCGCAAGTAGCTTATTTAACTTTAATGCGATGCAAAAACATTACAGCAATGCCCTAAAGCTGGAACAACAAGGATTTATTAGTAAAGGGCAACGCATGCAGTTTGAAGTCGCTCGTAATAATGCGGAACGTACTTTACAAAATGCTCAAGCTAACTTAAACGCCAGCCGATTTAGCCTTAATAACCTTTTACATCAACAAAATAATGTAGATTTAAGTACCCCTTTATTTGTAAATAACGCTCCAAGCCAGTCTCTAGAATCACTTTTAACCAGTTATTCACAAAAATCTAGCCTTGTACAAAAAATGCAGATGGATACTCAACTGGCTAATGTCAATATTCAAGCTCAACAAGCCGCAAAAAAACCAAGTCTATTTGCATTTGGTGAATATGCGCTTGATGAAAATGAAAACTGGATTGTCGGTGTAATGGCAAAATACAACCTATTTTCTGGAGTAGATAAAAATAAGAATATTCATGCCGCTGAATTAAAGCGCTACGCTTCTGAACTCATGACTGAACGAACTAAACAAGAGATTGAAGCACTTTTGAATAAATCATATAACGAGCTTAACTCTGCTCAACAAAGTCATCAGCTTTTACAAAGAAACGTAAATGCTGCTCAAGAAAACCTACGTATTCAAGAACTTTCTTTTCGTGAAGGAATGGGTACAGCAACCCAAGTGATTGATGCGCAAAATGCATTAAGTGCGTTAAAAACTGAAATGGCTTTAAATGCTTATAAATATGTCATGTCACTCGCGACTTTACTTCAAAGTCACGGCTCAATTGATGAGTTTAAAGCTTACGTTAATCAACCACATACCGACTATATTCGTTAAGGGGAGTATAAAATGAATCAAGACTCAGCTCATTCAGAACAAGATTCTCCTGTTGCGGATACGGCAGAAACCAACCAAATTAAAAAAGATGATCAAGTTAGTGACCATCAAGAATCAAGCACAAATAAAAGTGACTCCAAACCACCTAAAAATTCAAAAATTAAACTGTTTATTGGTTTGATCATTATTGCCCTATTAGGTTTAATTATTTTTGGTTTGTGGAAAAGCTATCATCCTAAACCTATTGAATTACAAGGCCGAGTTGAAGCCGAGACTATTCACGTAAGTACAAAAGTTCCAAGTCGTATTGAAGAAATTTATGTACAAGAAGGCCAGAAAATTTCCAAAGGCCAGCCACTTGTTCGTTTGGTTAGCCCGGAAATAGAAGCTAAAAAGCAACAAGCTTTGGCTACCTTACAATCGGCTTTAGCATTTCAATCTACGGTAGACCGCGGTTCGCAACAAGAAAATATCGATACTCTTTATGCCAACTGGCAAAGCACAAAAGCACAAGCAAACCTTGCCAAAACTACTTACCAACGTGGTGAGAATTTATATAGACAAGGTGTCATTTCACGTCAAAGACGAGATGAAATGCTTGCTGCACAGACCTCTGCTCAAGAATTAAGTGAAGCCTCTTATCAACAATATGCTCGTGCAAAACGTGGAAGTACCAGCCAGCAAAAATCTACAGCAGATGCACAAGTTGAAATTGCAAAAGCAGCGGTAAGCGAAGCAAAAGCACTGGAAGCAGAGACACGTTTACTCTCACCTATTTCAGGTACGGTTTCAAAAACTTATGGTAAACCTTCTGAATTAGTCGCTATGGGCGTGCCTGTTGTCAGCATTTTAGAAGATGATGATTTATGGGTAAGTTTAAACGTCGGTGAAAACCAATACGCTTCTGTTTATAAAAGTAAAACCCTTGAAGGATTCATACCTGCTCTTAATCAGAAGGTGAATTTTAAAATTAAGAATATTGATGCTGAAGGTGAATTTGCCACCATTAAAACGACTCGCCAAACTGGAGGCTATGATATTCGTAGCTTTAAATTGCATCTGGTGCCTGAACGTCCTGTCAAAGATTTAAAGGTTGGTATGAGTGTTCTATTTAAAATTAAAGAAGAAAAATAAAGCATGTTTGCCAGTATATTACGGGAACTAAACTATCTAAAAAGCAATAAATGGGATTTGTGTATGGTGACACTTATCCCTGCTTTTATCATTTTCATGTTTAGCAGCATGTTTTACGCAGGTAAAGCTGAACACTTACCAATTGCGATTATTGATCAGGACCAAAGTGAACTCAGCCGTAATATTGAAAAGTATCTTTCGTTGAATCATACAGTAGAGATTAAAACAATTACGGCAAGCTCTACAGAAGCGGAACAACTACTCAATGAAACCAAAATATGGGGCTATGTTTTCATTCCAGACGGCGCTGAAAAACGCTTTGTGAAAGCACAAGATGCTCAAATCAGCATTGCATTTAACCAGTCTTTTTTTAGTGTCGGAAATACGATTTCTTCAGCAATGCTGATCAGTACCCTCAATGCTTTAGCAGACTATGCTGGTCAAAGTTATCTTGTAAATAGTATTCCCTATTTAGATGTTCCTACAGCTCATGTAAAAATCTCAACGCTTTATAATCCAAGCATGAGCTATGAGTTTTATTTAGAACCCTTCATGGTTCCTGCTGTATTGCACTTATTGCTGTGTTGCTGTGTTGCCTTTGCTATTGGACAAGAACTTAAACGTGGCACATTAACAGCATGGGTAAACCGAGAAAGTTTTATTCAAGGCTTATTGGCCAAAAATCTGCTTTATAGCCTTATATTTTGTGCATGGACATGGGTATGGATGTTTTGGCTAGTCGAAATCCGGGGCTGGTTCGTAGCAGGTTCTCTTAGTTTATTGCTATGCGCACAGTTTCTACTTTATTTTGCCTACGCTTTGATTAGCAGCACCGTCATTCTTGCAACCAAAAATTTAAGTAAAACTTTTGGTTTTATCGCGGTATATGGCGGGGCTTCTTTAAGTTTCGCAGGCGTTACGCTACCTTTAAATAATGCCCCTATTTTTACCAAATTTTGGTCACTCATTATTCCTTATACCCCTTATGCTAAGCTTCAAACCGAACAATGGGTGATCGGCAGTCCAATTTTCATTTCAATGATTCCTTTTTTAATACTCATCGGTTATTGCCTGATTTACTTCTTTTTAAGTTGTCTATTGCTTAAAAAATTAGTTCAAGGGGCAACACAATGAAAGAATTCTTTAAGGCTTATGGGCAAACATTTAAAGACATTGTAAGTAATAGCTCAGTTTTCACAACGCTAGTTTTATCGGTGATTCTTTATAGTTTTTTTTATCCTACCGCCTATAAAGCTGAGCGTGCAGAATCTATTCCAATTGTGATTGTTGATGAAGAGCAAAGCCTCTTAACTTCTCAATTGATTGGACAAAGTGCAAATAGCCCCCATGTTCATATCGTTACAGTTACCAGCAATTTTTTACAAGCTGAACAAATGGTCCGTGAGCAAAAAGCCGATGGTATTTTACTTTTACCAAATAACTTAACCCAAAGCCTACGCCGCGGAGAAACAGGTGGAATCGGCTTATACTTAAGCACAACCAACTTTTTAAAAACTAAAGAAATTGGTTTAGGTCTAGCAACCTCAATTGAAACCACATTAAAAGAATACATTGAGAAATTTGGACAACGTACGCATTTCCAGCCAGCGCTTTCTATTCATCAAGTGCCTTTATTTAACCCCCTTTCAGGCTATGGAAGTTATATTTTTCCGGCTGTTGCCTCTTTAATTATCCATCAAACTATTGTGTTAGGTTTAGCGATGCTGATTGCAAGCTACCGTGAGCAACACCAAAAAATTACAGCTGTTCGCTTCACTGGAATTTTCGCAAGTATATTTACCATTGGTTGTTTAAGTAGTTTTTATCTTTTTGGTTTTACGCTGTGGTTCAATGACTATCCACACGGTGGAAATTTTATAGGTCTCCTCATTGCCGTTCCAATTTTTATTAGTTGTATTATTGGACTAGGCATGTTGATCGGTTCACTTTTAGATATGCCGGAACGTGCCGGACATATTATTGTGTTTAGCTCTGTACCTTTATTCTTACTAACTGGAGCTGCTTGGCCTCATCAAGCAATGCCTGAATGGCTACAATGGTTTGCGTGGTGTTTACCCTCAACACATGCGGTACAAATGTTTGTGCAACTTAATCAGATGGGTGTTCCATTAGCCACGGTTGTACCAAAGCTGATATTTCTTGGGACCCTTGGATTAATATTGGTGAGTTTATCTTATTATCGGCTTTTTTAAAAAAATTCTTTATAAAATAAAAAAAGAAGCTTATGCTTCCTTTTTTATTAAAGTTTTACTTAGTCTTCAGAAGCATCTTCATTATTTGATACAGCTTCTTCGCTATCAGTTTCAGTAGTATCTACTTCGCCTTCGAGAAACTCTTCTTCATCTTCGACAGCTTCAATAGACACAACGCCTACTAGAGTTTCTTCTTCGCTTAAGCGAATTAGACGTACACCTTGTGCATTACGACCAGTCATTGCAACTTCTGCTGCACGGGTACGAACTAATGTACCGCCATCAGAAATAAGTAACAATTCTTTGGTTTCGTCAATAGACACTGCACCAACAAGCTCACCGTTACGTTCGCTTGTCTTAATCGCAATTACACCCTTACCGCCACGTTTCTTGGTCGGGAAGTCATTTACTGGAGTACGCTTACCGTAACCATTGGCACTTGCACACAGTACTTCACCTGTTTCAGGTACAACTACAAGCGATACGATACGACTTACTAAATTTGAATCTGCTGAATCGTCATTGTCATCTGATTCATCATTTTCAACATCTGCATCTTCTTCACTTAAAGTACTGCTTGCAAAGCTCACGCGCATACCACGAACACCTTTCGCAGTACGACCCATTGCACGTACGTCAGTTTCAGCAAAACGGATTGCCTTACCTTCGTTCGAGAACAACATGATTTGCTGATTACCATCAGTAATCGCAACACCAATTAAGGTATCTTCTTCATTGAGCTCAATTGCACGTAAACCATTTGAACGAATGTTTGCAAATTGCTCTAAATCAACACGTTTAACCGTACCTGACGCTGTTGCCATAAATACGTAATGGTTTTCTGGGAACTCAGTTAACGGCAAGATAGCTGTTACTGTTTCATTCGCATCTAAAGGTAACAAGTTCACAATCGGACGGCCTTTCGCACCACGTGATGCTTGAGGCACTTCAAACACACGAAGACGATATACTTTACCTACGTTGGTAAAGCACAGCACAGTCGCATGGTTTGAAGCTACAATGAGATGTTGAATAAAGTCATCATCTTTCATTGAAGTTGCCGACTTACCACGACCACCACGGCGCTGAGCCTGATAGTCTGAAAGTGGTTGAGTTTTTGCATAACCTGTTTGTGAAACCGTTAATACCACTTGCTCTTCAGGAATTAAATCTTCACGGCTAAAATCAATACGTGATTCAATAATTTCAGTGCGACGTCCATCACCATACTGTTGTAGTACCAGTGCTAACTCTTCGCGAATTACAGCCATCAATAAATTGAAATCATTCAAAATCGCAGTAAGTTCAGCGATTTGACCTAAAATTTCAGTATATTCTGCATGTAATTTGTCTTGTTCAAGACCTGTTAAACGGTGTAAACGTAATTCTAAAATCGCGCCTACTTGTGTTGGTGATAAACGGTAAATTGAATCGGTTAAACCAAATGGACGATCTGGGTTTTCACCTTCGATTTCATCTGGACGAACAGAAATTGCACCAGCTTTTTCAAGCAATGAAACCACACCACCACCTGCCCACTCACCTGCAAGTAAACGCTCACGCGCTTCAGCAGGGTTAGCAGAAGTTTTAATAGTCTCGATAATTTCATCGATATTGGCTAAAGCAACTGTTAAGCCTTCTAAGATATGACCACGTTCACGTGCTTTACGCAGTTCGAACATGGTACGGCGTGTCACAACTTCTTGGCGGTGACGGATAAATGCCGCAATAATATCTTTCAGATTCATCAATTTTGGTTGTCCGTTATCAAGACAAACCATGTTGATGCTGAATGAGTTTTCAAGTTGGGTATTTAAGAATAAGTTATTTACAACGACTTCAGCGTTTTCACCGCGTTTTAAGTCAATTGCAATACGCATACCTTCTTTGTCAGACTCATCACGAAGTTCTGAAATACCTTCAAGTTTTTTCTCTTTCACTAACTCGGCAATACGTTCAATAACTCTTGCTTTGTTTACTTGATATGGAATTTCAGTAAAGACGATGGTTGTACGGCCTGTCTTTTCATCTTCTTCGAAATGGTACTTACCACGAATATGTAAGCGGCCTTTACCTGTACGGTAGGCATCAACAATACCTGATTTACCGTAAATAATACCGCCTGTAGGGAAGTCAGGACCCGTAATGTATTCCATCAATCCTTCAATCGAGATGTTCGGATTGTCAGCATAGGCTAAGCACGCATTCACAACTTCTGTCATGTTATGCGGTGCCATGTTGGTTGCCATACCTACGGCAATACCAGCAGCGCCATTAATTAACAAGTTAGGAACACGTGTCGGAAGTACTTCAGGAATACGCTCAGATCCGTCGTAGTTATCTTCCCAGTCAACCGTGTCTTTTTCTAGATCTGCAAGAAGCTCGTGTGCAAGCTTGGTCATACGGACTTCGGTATAACGCATCGCAGCTGCGCTATCACCATCAATCGAACCGAAGTTACCCTGACCATCTACCAATAAATAACGTAAGCTAAAGTCCTGAGCCATACGTACAATGGTCTCATAAACAGCTGAGTCACCATGAGGGTGATATTTACCGATTACGTCCCCAACAACACGCGCAGATTTCTTGTAGGCTTTGTTATAGTCATTGCCCAATTCGTGCATGGCATAAAGCACACGACGGTGAACAGGTTTCAGACCGTCTCTCACATCCGGCAATGCACGAGATACGATTACACTCATCGCGTAATCTAAATATGAATGCTTGAGTTCGTCCTCAATGGCAATCGGTCGGATTTCCGATACGCTCATGCATACTCCTTCTTACAGATAGAAATTTCCATCTGCTTATATGTCTTGATCTTGCAAAAAATTTAGTTCCGGAAACTGAACTAAAATCGAAAAAAATATAGCTGTATACTATAGCATAAAAGCACTTTGTAATGTGCGGAATCTACACCGCTAATCTGGTGATATTTGTATAATTTAATTGCATATTATTCTTATCATATCGCTATAACGAGCACGTTCTATTCTTAATAAAACTATGTGATTTTTATTCTATAAAAATCAAACCTCAAATGAGATAAAATTCTCAGTTATACATTCCATGTCACTATCCACAATAAAAAACCCCTAGTAAAAACTAAGGGTTTTTTAACTTTAATCGGTAAAGATTAAAGTTTAGATACCAATTCTGGTACTACAGTGTTCAAATCACCAACTAACCAGTAGTCAGCAACACTGTTGATTGGTGCTTCTTCGTCTTTGTTGATTGCAACAATAACTTTAGAATCTTTCATACCAGCTAAATGCTGGATCGCACCAGAAATACCTACAGCAACATAAAGCTCAGGCGCAACGATTTTACCAGTTTGACCAACTTGGAAATCGTTAGGTACAAAGCCCGCATCAACTGCTGCACGTGAAGCACCTTGTGCTGCACCAAGCTTGTCAGCTAATGGATCAAGTACTCTATGGTAGTTCTCACCAGAACCTACACCACGACCACCAGAAACTACAATACGAGCCGCAGTTAATTCTGGACGATCAAGCTTAACGATTTCTTCAGATACGAAGTGAGAAATACCCGCATCTTTTACTTCGCCAACTGTTTCAACAGCAGCTGAACCACCTTCCGCAGCAACTGGATCAAATGCTGTACCACGAACGGTACCCACAATGATTGCTTCGTCAGATTGAACAGTTGCAATCGCGTTACCAGCGTAGATAGGACGCTTGAATGTGTTCGCAGATTCAACAGAAATAATATCTGTGATCATGCTTACATCAAGAAGAGCAGCAACACGTGGAAGAATGTTCTTACCAGTCGTTGTAGAAGCAGCTAAAACGTATTTGTAACCTTTAGCCAAGTCAGCAACTAAGCCAGCTACGTTTTCAGCTAATTGGTTTGCATAAGCAGCGTTGTCAGCAAGTAAAACTTTGCTTACACCAGCAACTTTAGCAGCAGCATCAGCAACTGCTTGAGCACCAGAACCAGCAACTAATACAGTAATATCACCACCGATTTTTTGTGCTGCAGCAACAACGTTTAAAGTAGCACCGTTAAGTACTTGGTTGTTGTGGTCAGCGATAACTAAAATACTCATGATTTTATCCTTCCGTATTAGATCACTTTCGCTTCATTTTTCAATTTTTCAACAAGCTCATCTACAGATTTCACTTGTACGCCAGCTTTACGTTCTGCTGGAGCTTCAACTTTAACAGTTTTAAGCTTAGTACCAGCTGTAACGCCATAATCCGCAGGAGATTTTGTATCAAGTGGCTTCTTACGAGCTTTCATGATGTTAGGCAATGCTGCATAACGTGGCTCGTTCAAACGCAAGTCAGTCGTGATGATTGCAGGAAGTGTAAGTTCAACAGTTTGTAAACCACCGTCAACTTCACGAGTCACTTGTACTTTACCGCCATCAACTTTCACTTCAGAAGCGAATGTACCTTGACCAGCACCTAATAATGCACCAAGCATTTGACCTACTTGGTTAGAGTCATCATCAATTGCTTGTTTACCAAGAAGGATAAGTTCTGGTTTTTCAGCTTCAACAACACCTTTTAAAATTTTAGCAACTTCTAAAGCGCCAATTTCATCAGTAGTTTCAACCAAAATACCACGGTCTGCGCCTAGAGCCATTGCAGAACGGATTTGTTCTTGAGCTTCTTTAGGACCTACAGAAACAACAACGATTTCTGATACTGTTCCTTTTTCTTTTAAGCGAACCGCTTCTTCCACTGCGATTTCACAAAATGGGTTAATTGACATTTTTACGTTGGTAAGGTCAACCCCACTATTGTCCGGCTTAACACGAACTTTAACGTTGGCATCAACCACGCGTTTTACAGCAACAAGAGCCTTCATGTAATCCTCGGCTGTTCTAGCAAAAGTAAATGTTGAGAAAAGTATATTAACTCTTCAATTAAAATTTTTTAGGTACCCTATCTTGCAATGTGTTTGGCATTTCGGTCAAGTCACAATTTTCTGGAACAGCACAAAAAAAATGAAATCATCAGTTCATAAAAAAATTTTAGACTGCTATGAGGGCCTATTTTATTCTTTTTAAACTCTATTTTATACATTGATTTTTATTATCTTTTTATCTTATTTAGCATATTAGCTAGAAACATAAGATTACTTTTAAAAACCATAAATCCGACGTTTTTTAGACCCTGTCGTCCACAAAATACTCAAAGATCAAAATTGTCAATTGGGTAGTTTCCCTTATTTCTCTTAAACAAATTTGTAAAAAAATACAAATGATCTCAACATTCAGCTAAAACTTATCAATTTAATTATCTATTTATTGAGTCTATTTTTAAATTTTAGTTTTTATGTGCCCTTGGATGAGCTTGATCATATACTTGTGCTAAATGATCAAAATCAATATGCGTATAAATTTGTGTCGTAGATAAATTACTATGGCCTAGCATTTCTTGTACTGAACGCAAATCACCGCTACTCGATAGCATATGGCTAGCAAAACAATGTCTGAGTAAATGCGGATGTAAATCGACATTTACACCTGCCCTTTGTGCTTGAAGCTTCACACGTTTTTCAATTTGCCTTGGAGTGAGCGCCCCTCCTCGTAAGGAAATAAAGACAGAATCATTTTGATCAAAATGTCCTTTCCAAATTTTATAAACTTTCAACCAGTTCAATAGGCTTTCTTTTGCTTTTTTCCCAAATGGTACTATACGTGTTTTATTTCCTTTACCTGTAATACGAACAAGTTGGCGATTAAAATCTACATCTTTAACAGTTAATCCCTGCAATTCAGCCAGACGTAAACCACTTGAGTAAAGTAACTCGAGCATCGCTTTATCTCTTAACCAAAGCTGCTGATCAATTGGTTTTTCAGGCATAGGTTGATCTAAAATTTGATTAACCGTTTCTATGTCGATCATGCCGGGCAAAGGTCTAGGTTGTCGTTTTAACTTAAAATCGTCAGTAGGATTAATTTCTAGATATTTACCTTGTTCAGCCCATTTCATAAATTGACGAATTGAAGTGAGATGACGTTGCATGCTACTTGAACTTAACTGGTCCTGTTCGACACGCTGCGCTAAGTACTCTCTTAAATCTGAAGCTTCAATATTTCTCAAATCTAGTTGTTTGTGCTCGCAGAACTCAAGAAAGCTTTTAACATCTCGTTCATAAGCAGTAATCGTGTGCTCAGATTGATTCTGTATTTTTCTTTCTTTTAACCACATTGAGAGCAGTTGTAATGCAAAATCCAAATTGCTCTCCATTTATTTGTTCATTTTTTTGAGTGTACCAAAAACTATGTGATCATGAAAATTTGATATCGCACAACCTAATGCTGATCTAATTTATATATTACAATTTAAACCAAGTATTCATTGGACCTTGCTGCCATGACCACCATACTCATCCCTTATTTAATTGCGATTACCTTACTTACACTTACCCCTGGTTTGGATACGACTTTAATTATTCGTACAGCAACACTTGAAGGTAAATCGAAAGCATTTCAAGCAGCGGTCGGTATTAGCCTTGGCTGTATTGTATGGGGAATTGTGGTTGCCTGTGGTCTAGGTGCCTTGCTCATGGCATCTGATATCGCTTTTAATATTCTAAAATGGATGGGTGCTGCTTATTTAGCTTGGCTGGGTTTAAATATGATTTTAAAACCACGTAGCCAACTTGCAGATATGCAAGAGAATAGTTCAAATACCTCTCCTTCACAAAATTGGTTTATTAAGGGTTTTTTAGGTAATTTACTTAATCCCAAAGTTGGTATTTTTTATATTTCATTTCTTCCACAGTTTATTCCACCACAAGCATCGGCAGTTACTTGGGTGATAGGACTAGTAATGATTCATGTCGTCATTGGAATGTTATGGTCAACTTTATTAATTTTGGCTATGCAGCCACTGTCACGTTATCTTAAGCAACCTAAATTTGTGAAATATATGGATCGGATTACTGGCAGTATTTTTGTGTTGTTTGCTTTGAAATTAGCTTTGAGTAAAAGATAAATTTAAAAAAGCGTGCTAACACAGCACGCTTTTTTAAAAAAACTTACTTCATCTTTTTTAAATAATCTTTAATTTGTGCAGCCACTTCATCAGCATGTTTTTCTGCCAACTGATGATCTCCACCTTTAACAATATGCAGCCTTGAATTTTTAAATATCTGATTTAAGTATGTTCCCACTTCAACTGGACTCACTGGATCGTTATCACCCCAGATTAATAAGATTTCGACATTTATATCTGTCAAAAATTCTTCATAGTTGGCATTCGTATTAATAAACCAATCAGGATATTCTAAAAATGCTTGGCGGTATGCTTCACGCCAATCTTGCACATTAAATTGTTTAAGATTGATTCCACCAGAAGTTGCGATTAAGACCAGCCCTTTCACCAGTTGAGTTTTTTGTAGCGCTGCGGCAACGGCAAAAATCCCACCCATTGATTGAGCAATAATTACAGACTCATCATGAATTTGATTGACCACATAATTTGTTAGGTCTTCAAAACTTTTGACTTCTAAGGATTCTGGTGTATCTCCAAAACCCGGATAACCAATAATTTTTGTACGATACTGCTGAGGTAATTTTTCAATTAAGCGATGCCAAAATGTCGTACTGCCTGATGCACCGGGTAAGAAAATTAAATTCATATCATGCTTCTTCTAATTGGGTTAATAATGGTTTTAGTATTTCTTTCCCTCTTAACTGCTGTAACCATATTTGTGGTATCCCTTCATATCCAAACACAATTCCTGCCAATCCTCCTGCAACACAAGCGGTTGTATCAGTATCTTGTCCTAAGGCAATAGCTGTTTTAATGACATCTTCATAATTATCTTGTTGCAGAGCGAAACGAGCTGAATGTAAACAATCCACTACGTAACCGCTGCCCGATATTTTTTTCTCATGTGTTGAATCAATAATATGATTGAGTTCTTGTTGTTCATTAACACTATTTTTATAAAGTTGCATCAGTATGGAAATACTAGATTTCCAAGCATCATTAACTGATTGTCCTTTCAATAAATACTTTGCCCATAAGCAATATAAAGCACAGCAAATTTTTGATCGAAGATGAGCATGGGTCAAATGAGACTGCTGATAGGCTAACTCAACTAATTGCTGATCAGATCCCCTATACCATAATGCCAAAGGTAATGTGCGCATCAACGCTCCATTACCATTCGAATGTTCATCTGTATTAGCCATCTCTTCTACAGACACCCCAGCTTCATAACGTTGTAACGCCTGAGCAGTTTGCACTCCAATATCAAACACTTGATAATCAACCGCCATATAACCATAACGGTACCAATTGCGAAGACGGTTAGCAAAATCGATGCTATCGAGTTTTTGACAATGTAATAGTGATGCCAATAAGCATAGAGCCTGAGCTCCATCATCTGACCATGTTCCAATTGGAATATCTGGATAAGTTCGCCTAAAATCTTTAGGTGGAATCATATCAATATGTGAGTAAAGTGGAAGCTGCAAAGCTGAATGAAATTCATATGGTACACCGACTGCATCACCAATCAGCAGACCATAAATTGCTCCTCTAATTTTATTTTGCATTTTTCTCTCAATATTTATTCTTGTAAAAATAAAGGGGAAAGACCTTATTTTAAGATCTTTCCCCTGAGACAAATCTTACTTAGCCTTGGAAATAACGTAAATCCAAACGCCCATCATATACATGAGTTGTTGGACCAGTCATCCAAACCACATCGCCTTCTTGCCATTCGATTTGTAACTTACCACCAGCAAGCTCAACTTCAACTGAATTCGCAAGTAAGCCACGGCGCATACCACTTACCGCAGCAGCACATGCCCCTGTACCACAAGCTAATGTTTCACCAACACCACGTTCAAATACACGTAAGCGAACATGTTTTTCATCAATTACTTGCATAAAGCCAGCATTTACACGTTCAGGGAACC
Source organism: Acinetobacter sp. 742879 (assembly GCF_000588535.1). Lineage (NCBI taxonomy): Bacteria > Pseudomonadati > Pseudomonadota > Gammaproteobacteria > Moraxellales > Moraxellaceae > Acinetobacter > Acinetobacter sp. 742879. The sequence continues at coordinate 232,372 of NZ_JFYC01000004.1, forward strand.
GTTTATGTGACTCAACTTGTGGACCAATGCCGGCAACATCTGCAGTTAATACATCTGGAACAATAGTGACAGCGTGAGGATTGCCCATATTGACCACATCAATATTAATGTTCTGGTCGTTAGCTAACTCAAGTGTATATAAAGCTTCTGGTTGTTCTGCAATGAATGGAATTTCATTCGGCAAGAACTTTGGGTAGCCCATATTGACGCGAACCCAACCATTTTGTCCCAACTCAGGTTTTACAATACCTGCTTTGGTTTGGACAGTAATACTTGTTTTAGTTGTTAAATGGCGCTCATGTACAAAACGAGCAAAACAGCGTACTCCGTTACCACATTGTTCAACTTCAGAACCATCTGCATTAAAAATACGATATTTAAAATCTGCTTCCGGTAAATCTGGTGGTTCAACAATTAAAAGTTGATCAAAACCGATGCCAAAATGACGATCGGCTAAGCGTTGAATTGTTTCTGTATCCAAATAGGCACGTTGGCTGATTAGATCAACCACCATAAAGTCGTTGCCTAGGCCATGCATTTTAGTAAATTCTAACAACATTTCATTTACTCCTCAGGCAACAAGCGTTCATTTTCCCACAGGGATTCAACCGTTTCACGCTCACGAATCAAATGGGCTTTATCGCCTGACACCATCACTTCTGCGGCACGGCCACGTGTGTTGTAATTTGAACTCATTACAAAACCATAAGCGCCAGCGCCAAGAACAGCTAACAAGTCATTTTCTTTTAAAGCCAATGAACGATCTTTACCAATGAAGTCACCTGTTTCACAGATTGCTCCAACGAGATCCCAAGTTTTTTCTTCATTATCTGAACTTGGCACTACAGGTTGAATATCCATCCAAGCTTCATATAAAGCAGGGCGAATTAAATCATTCATTGCAGCATCAATAATGGCAAAGTTACGGTGGCTCGTTGGCTTGAGCAAATCAACTTTTGTTAGAAGCACACCTGCATTTGCACTAATGCTACGACCCGGTTCCATATAAACCTTGAGACCTAATTTTTCTAAAGCAGGTTTCATTGAGTTGGCATATTCTTCAACACTTGGCGGTGTTTCATCTTTATAACAAACACCTAACCCGCCACCGATATCAATGTGTTTAAGAGTAATACCAAGTTTTTTTAGTTCCTCAATCATTACCATGACACGATCTAAAGCATCAACGAATGGTTTAGTCTCGGTTAATTGCGAGCCGATGTGGCAGTCAATGCCAATGATTTCAAGGTTTGGTAAAGATGCAGCATATTGATAGGTTTCATAAACGGTATCACTTGGAATACCAAATTTATTTTCTTTTAAACCTGTTGAAATATAAGGATGAGTTTTTGCATCTACGTCTGGATTTACACGTAAAGAAATTGGCGCTTTTTTGCCTAGACGTGCTGCAACTTTTTGAAGACGGTCTAGTTCTGCATAAGACTCTACGTTAAAGCAAGCAATGCCTACATTTAACGATGTTTCGATATCGGCTTCGGTTTTACCCAAACCAGAAAAAACAACTTTAGACGCATCACCACCCGCTTTTAAAACACGTGCAAGTTCACCACCTGATACGATATCAAAACCAGCACCAAGTTTTGCCAACACATTAAGAACAGCTATATTTGAGTTAGATTTCACCGCAAAACAGATTTGATGATCAATAAAATCAAAAGCACGGTCCATATCTAAATAATGTTTTTCAAAAGCTGCTTTTGAATAAACATACAAAGGTGTGCCAAATTGCTGCGCAAGCTGCTCCATAGAACATTGCTCTGCATGCAATACTCCATTAATGCGAGTGAAACTCATGAATGTGTCCTTATTTCAAAGCTTAAGGTGAAGTTGTTTGGGTTGGGGCTGATGATTCAACTGGCTGTTCAGCCTGCTCATCCTGTTGCACAACTTGTTTCTGTTCTTTATTACGATAGAGCAAGTATTTCGCACGTTTGTCATAATTCGGATCAGAAGGTAGCTGTAATGCTCCTGACTGACCACAAGCGCTAAGCAAAATACTGCTGCTCAATAAACTGATGAGGCAAATGACACGACGCATCTGAGCACCTGATTTAAACAATTCGATGCAGTATACCGTGATCATGCAGGCGGCTAAAGAGTAAACTTAAAGAGAAAAACAATATGCATAAAAAACGCCAGCTTTTCAGCCAGCGTTTGATCATAAGCAAATAAATTTAATTACTTTTTATGACGTGGTTTATAGAAGAAGAAATAACCAATGATCAAGATAACAAACCAAATTGGGCTGACTTTAAGCGCTTTGAACGTATCTGGTTCTAAAGACAGCACATAAATCATGCCAATAAAGAAAATAATCGTGATCCAACATGTAAATAGACCACCCGGTAATTTAAATGTTGATTTTGCATGTAGCTCAGGACGCGTAGTGTAGTAACGGATATAACTCCAGATAATGAGTAACCACACGCAAATGAACAGAATCGTTGAAAGCGTCGTTGCAAGTGTAAATGCCTCAACTGTATTTGGAACAAAATACTGTAATGCCGCACCTAACAATAAACATGCCGCAGAGAAATACAATGCATTTGCCGGTACCGCACGTCTGTTCAATTTACCAAAAGCTTTTGGACCCTGATCTTCACGAGATAAACCAAATAACATACGGCTTGTTGAGAAGACACCACTGTTCATTGATGACATCACTGATGACAATACCACCAAGTTCATCAAGATTGCTGCTGCTGCCACACCAGCTTGGCTGAACAAGTTTACAAATGGACTAATCGCCGGATCAATTTTATTCCAAGGTGTTACAGACATCACAATTAATAATGCCAATACGTAGAAAATAATGATACGGATTGGAATTGAGTTAATTGCTTTTGGTAGGTTACGTGCTGGATCTTTGGTTTCCGCAGCCGTTGTTCCCACAAGTTCTACACCAACAAAAGCAAAGATTGCGATTTGGAAGCCTGCCAAGAAACCATGTACACCTGTTGGAAAGAAGCCACCGTTAGCCCAGAGATGAGTAAATGATGCAACTTCACCTGTACTTGAGGTAAAGCCTGTAAAGATCATCCATAGGCCAACAGCAATTAATATAATAATCGCAAGAATCTTAATGAGCGCAAACCAGAACTCTAACTCACCAAACAAGCGAACTGTTAACAGGTTTAAACCCATAATAAATACAATCGCGGCAACACTGATCATCGCCCCTTCAACAGGCGAGAAAGGTAGACCATTATTGAAGAACTGTAAGTAATAGATAATTGCAGAAAGGTCAGCGATACCAATCGTGATCCAACATAACCAGTATGTCCACCCTACAAAATAACCTGCCCATGGACCGATTAAATCTGTTGTGAAGTCAATAAATGATTTATAGGCAAGGTTTGAAAGAAGTAATTCGCCAAGCGCACGCATGACAAAAAACACCATCACACCAATAATCAAATAAATGAATAAGATCGACGGACCAGCAAGGCTAATTGTTTTGCCTGATCCCATAAATAATCCGGTACCAATTGCACCACCAATCGCGATTAGTTGTAAATGCCGATTGGAGAGGCTTCGATGGAGCTCACCTTGTTCATGAGGCTCGCTCAGATTTTGATTCGACATTTTATAAATACACTCCAGTAATTTTTTTAGTCCGTTAGCTAAATTCAAATCAAAAAGACGATATCGCACCATTTGCAGGTATCTTTTAAATGTATATTTTTTGACAACTTTTCAGCTAACCAATTTTGTCTGTATTGCTGATGATTCCAAGCTACATACAATTAAATCCGATAATACGCACAAGCCCCTAGCAATACAACGCACTTTTTTGGAACATCCAGTTTCTCATTTAATGATCAATCTCATATGAAAAAAGGTGGTCAATATGACCACCTTTTTAGCTATTTGATTTTTAAACTCTAGCTTCCTGTTTTCTTAACTTGCGCATTCAATTCTTGGTTTTTCTTCAAGCGCTCTTCCCAGAATGTCGCATTTTTAATTCCTAATTTAATAGGGTCAAATGTGTACTCTTTTACTCCAGCTTTTTGTTGTTCTTCGTAATCTTTTAATGCCTTAATCGTTGGTTTATAAATAAAGTATGTTACGACAATACCAATAATATTAATCCATGCCATTAAGCCAACACCAATATCACCAATACCCCAGATATAGCCTGTGGCACTCAGTAAACCATAACCTACAGCGAGAATGATTGAACATTTCACAATGAACAATAATGACGGTGATTTTGTAATGTAGCTCAAATAAGCAAGATTTGTTTCTGCAATATAGTAATAAGCTACGATAGTGGTGAAAGCAAAGAAGAATACGGCTAAAGCAACAAAGATCTGACCAAAATTACCAAAAATAGTGCTCACCGCCATTTGTGTAAATGCAGGAGAACCAATTTCAGTCGAGGCAGGAACATTTTGAACAATGAATTGACCTGCTTCTAAAGCCCCCTGAACATTATATTGGCTTGTCATTAAAATCATAAATGCAGTAGCAGAACAAACAATTATACTATCAAAGTGAATTGAAAAAGATTGGACCAAACCTTGTTGAGCTGGATGTTGAACTTCTGCTGCCGCTGCTGCGTGTGGTCCTGTTCCTTGGCCTGCCTCATTGGCATAAACACCACGTTTTCCCCCCCAACCGATTGCAGCACCAAGACCTGCCATTGGCGTAAATGCATCTGTAAAAATCAGGCTTAATACTTTTGGAAGATCTGAGATGTTAACCACAACAATGATAACAGCCATGAGGAAATAACCAATTGCCATAAAAGGTACAACCAGTTCAGCAAACTGAGCAATTCGTTTAATCCCACCGAAGATGAGGATAGCCAGCAAACCAATCACGACGACCAAAGCAACGAGTTTATAGACACCAACATCACCAAAAACAATTGCGCCTTCACCTGTAATCTGTGTAAATGCCTTACCTACTGCATTTGCTTGAATACCTGGTAAAAACAAACCACAAGCGACAATTGCTGCAATAGCAAATACAATTCCTAACCAACGCTGACCTAGTCCTCTATCAAAATAAAATGCTGGGCCACCGCGATATTGTCCTTGATACTCAACTTTATAAAGCTGACCAAGTGTCGATTCTACATAAGCTGTACCGGCACCAAAGAATGCAACCATCCACATCCAAAAAACTGCACCGGGTCCACCAAAGCCAATTGCTGCTGCAACACCCGCAATGTTACCTACACCAATACGACCTGCTAAAGATACTGATAATGCCTGAAAAGATGAAACGCCCTGCTCTGAAGAAGTACCTTTTATTAAAAGTCTAGCCATTTCCTTAATTTGGCGGACCTGAACAAATCTTGTCAAAATAGAAAAGAATAAACCAACGCCTAAACATAAATAGATAAGCGCCTTACTCCATATAATACTATTTACCCAATCAACAATTTCTGCTGCACTCATAGATATCAACCTTTTGTATTTCTAAAAATACAATACTCATATTATTTTGTTCGTTTTCACTTCAGCAATATCCATGCCATATCTATAATAAACAGCTAGATACATGCTCCAGTAAAAACACCTTCCTTGGGGAATAGATTAGATTTTTTATATCCATTGAAAACAAACTTTATCTGACTTGTAAAAATCCAATATCGTGTTATTTTTGATGTCTTTCCCTTATTAGTTCCTTAGAAGATCCCTTCAAATTTCCTCATTATCTTTTATGAAAATTTTAGGAAACAAGAATGAAGTACTTCCTAAGAACTATATTTATATAATATCGAGCAAAATTTCAATTTTTTATGAGTAAAGTCAAAACTGTTTACCGTTGCGAGCAATGTGGTGCCGATCATCTTAAATGGGCTGGTCAATGCTCAGAGTGTGGTGAATGGAATTCTCTGACTGAAGTTAAACTTGAGCCAACCACTGCTCACCGCGCACGTCCTAAAATTGGGGGCTATGCGGGTCAAGTTGCTAACATTACAACGTTAAATAAAGTTTCCGTTTCTCATGAAACCCGCTTACCTACAGGCATTAGCGAATTTGACCGAGTGCTTGGCGGCGGTTTGGTGACAGGTTCTGTGGTGCTGATTGGTGGTGACCCCGGTATTGGTAAATCAACCATTCTTTTGCAAACTGCGACCCATATGGCAAGCGCAAAAAGCTCTGCACTTTATATTACGGGTGAGGAATCTTTATCTCAGGTGGCGCTTCGTGCGCAACGTCTTGACCTGCCAACCGACCAATTAAAAGTCATGGCTGAAACCTGTGTAGAACGCATTTGTGAAGTTTTAGAACAAGAAAAACCTGTAGTCGCTATTCTAGATTCGATTCAAACACTTTATACAGAAACCCTCCAATCTGCTCCGGGCGGTGTTTCACAAATTCGTGAATCTGCTGCTTTATTAACCCGTTATGCAAAAAATAGTGGCACGGCGCTATTCATTGTTGGTCACGTGACCAAAGAAGGTGCACTGGCAGGTCCGCGTGTTTTAGAGCATATGGTGGACTGCGTACTTTACTTTGAAGGTCAATCAGACTCACGTTATCGAATGATTCGTGCTGTTAAAAACCGTTTTGGCGCCGTCAATGAACTTGGCGTATTTGGCATGACTGATAAAGGCTTACGTGAAGTTGCTAACCCTTCTGCCATTTTCTTAAGTCGTTATGATGAAGCGATTCCCGGCTCAATTGTTATGATTAGCCGTGAAGGAACTCGCCCTCTTTTGGTCGAAGTGCAAGCTTTAGTTGATGATGCTCAAGGACAACCACGACGTGTTGCACTTGGTCTTGAACAAAACCGTTTAAATATGCTGCTTGCTGTCATGCATCGCCATGGTGGCGTGCAAACTACTGGACAAGATGTATACGTCAACATTGTAGGTGGCTTAAAAATTACCGAAACAGGTTCTGATTTGGCTGTTTTACTTGCATGTGCTTCAAGTTTACGTACTAAAGCATTGCCCCAACAGCTTGCAGTTTTTGGTGAAGTTGGTCTTTCTGGTGAAATTCGCCCTGTTCCTAATGGTCAGGAACGCTTAAAAGAAGCAGCAAAACATGGCTTTAAATATGTCATTTTACCAAGAGGAAACGCCCCTCAAAAGGCAATTCCAGGCGTACAAGTTATTGCTGTTGCGCGCTTACATGAAGCATTGACAGAAGCTATGCAACTCAGTGATGAATTGACATAAAAAAACATACTTTTATAGTTGAAATTTAGAGTAAAAGCCTGCATAAATACTATTACAAATTAACTTTAAACAGGAATTTCCTATGGAAGTACACCAGCGTGGCTTGATTACCGGTATTTTAATGGCTGCTTTAGCAATTTCTCCTCTTGCTGAAGCTAAACGTGCAGGTGGTGGTAAAAGCCACGGTATGGCACGTTCGACTACTTCAAGCCAGTCTTATCAACAACCTCGTCAAGTGACTCCAGTTCAACAAACCACTACAGCGCCTCAGAAATCTGGTCCAGGCGTTGGTTCAATGGTTGCAGCTGGTGTGGCTGGTGCTGCCGTAGGTGCTGTTGCAGCAAATGCTTTAGCTGATGACAAACCGACATCAACTGAACAGCAAGCCACTCAGGCGCAAGCTCAAGAAGAGAAAAAAGGTGGTATCCCAGGTTGGATTTGGGTATTGCTTGCCGCAGCTCTTGCTTTCTTTTTATTCCGTAAGTTGGGATCAAAAAAAAAATTAGCGGGTAACAACCCTTACGCACCAAATAGTAACGGTCAAAACCCATTTGGCCGTTCTGCTGCACCACAAGCAGCTCCACGTAATGCTGGCGATAATACAAATATCTTTGGTCAATCTGTGGGTGGCGGTGCAGCAACGCAAGCGCCTTTTGGTGGTGTAACTACGAGCAATGGCAATCAACTTCCAGATGGAAGTGAACCAGCTGCGTTCTTACGTATTGCACGTCAACGTTTTAATCATATCCAATCGATGAATACTGCAAGTAACATTGAAGAAATTCGCCGTTACTTAACACCAGAACTTTATAGTTCTATGTATAACGATATCATGGAAAACCAAGATCAAGACGTTGCTGAATTTAGCAACTTGAATGCGATGGTTGTAGACAGTGCAACTGAAAATGGTCAATACGTAGTAAGCGTACGTTTCACTGGTACAGTAAGTGAAGATCTAAACAGCTTGCCACAACCGTTTACCGAAATCTGGCACTTTGTTAAACCTGCTGGCTCTCAGCAAGACTGGGTTGTTGCAGGTATTCAACAAGCTTAAGCTAAATAAATCCTAAATAAAAAAGCCACAATATTGTGGCTTTTTTATTTGTCAGCTTAAGCAATTTCTGCTGGAAAGGTCACCACTTTTTCAATTTTGACCTGATCCATTGCAACCATGAGTAAACGGTCTACACCTAAAGCAATTCCTGAGCATTCCGGCATATGAGGCAATGCTGCTAACAAATGCTCATCTAAAGGCATAACATGAAGCCCTTGCTTAGCCCGCTCTGCATTATCGGCTTCAAAGCGTGAACGTAACACGTCTGCATCAAGCAATTCATCGTAGGCATTGGCTAGCTCTAAGCCTTCAATATAAACCTCGAAACGCGCCGCAACTTCTTCCCCGTCGTCATCTACTTTCACTTTTGCCAAAGATGCCATTTCTGGTGGAAAGTCAGTTAAAAAAACTGGAGCATCAAATCCTAAACTAGGTTCAACAAAATGAGAAAACAACAAATCCATGTAAGCTAGACGATCATCGCCCAAGTCGAGGTTTAACCCCACACGATTTGCGGTATCTTTGAGTTGCTTCAAAGTTGCTTGCAACGGGTTGATATCAAGTCGATCTTGAAAGGCATGTTTATAACTTAAAATAAACGGACGAACTTCACCAAAACGATGCTGCAAACAGGTTTGCAATAAATCGGCTGTTTCATGCATTAACGCTTTTAAGTCTAGACCGGGGCGATACCATTCAAGCATGGTAAATTCACTGTTGTGTTTACGCCCGTGTTCATCATCACGGAACACCTTACAGATTTGATAAATCGGCCCACTACCGCTCGCCAATAAACGCTTCATGGCAAACTCTGGTGAAGTCTGTAAATATTGAGTTTGCAATTTGCCGTTAATATGACGCAAAGCCTGAACTGAAGCTAAATGCACATCGGTGACACCTGCCTGTGAAACGATCGGTGTTTCGACTTCCATGACACCACGTTCAGCAAAAAACTGACGAATTTGGGTATAGAGCTTGGCACGAGCTTTTAAGGCATCAATTGAACAAGTAGGTTGATAGCTTAAACTCATGCCTGTGGTCCCCCATGTGCTGCCCATTCACGGCGCAGCGGATAATTTTTACGTAATAAATCAAATGCTTTTTGCTCTACTTTGCCGTCTTTAATACAAGCACGGATGTTGGCATCATCTTGAGCAATATCATAAATTTGAGATAGTTTTTGCTTTAACACTGCTTTTAAATCATGTCCTGAAAAATAGTCTTCGCATGCAGGTAGCTGAGTTTCAAAACGCTTATTCATGTCGTATCCAAATTCTTGGCAAAACGTTTCATAAATCATTTGTGTACCGCGGGCTTTTCCTTCAAGGCTATAACCAGCAATATGCGGTGTTGCTAAAGCCAACATGTCTATAAGTTCTTCTGATATGACTGGTTCATGCTCAAATACATCAAGCACCACTTTACGCTGGGTACGATGAATATCCTCCATTAAAGCGGCTTCTTTCACGACTGGACCACGTGCACTATTAATTAAAATCGTGTCAGGTTGAAGTGCTGCAAAAGCTTTTTCATCAAACAAATGATATGTCGGATGTTCACCGTTTTTGGTCAGCGGCACATGAATTGAAATGGCATTGGCTTGTTGCAACAGAGTTTCTAAGCTTACATTTTCAATTGTGTCTAGTTTCACATATGGGTCGAAGCCAATTACGTTCCAGCCAAACAACTGAGCCATATAAGCCAAGCGCTTACCGACATTGCCAAGGCCAACAATGCCTAGGGTAAATTTTTCTTGTTGTTCTAAAAGGTTCGCATCTAAATGAAGTAAAGCTGTAATGACATATTCAGCCACCGCTTGTGCATTACAACCAGCCGCATTTGCCCACGTAATTCCTTGTTTTTCTAACGCTGCAATATCTAAATGATCGGTCCCGATTGTGGCACTGCCCACATATTTTAATGCAGTGTTTTCAATTAAACTTGCGTTAACCACAGTAACCGAGCGGACCAGTAAAGCTTGAGCATCTTTTACATCTGCATGGGTTAAAGTACGCCCTGCTTTGTGTTGAATATCGCCAAATTCTGAAAAAAAGTAATCGGTAAATGCCAAATTTTCATCTGCGACGATTTTCATTGTCTGCAACCCATAGCTTATAAAAACGTTATTATCCTTTGAGTTGTAGCAAAGCACAATGTTAATGCCTTTAAATTCACGATTCTAAACTTTGACGGTTTGCAAATTACAAGCCACCACCAAAGTAGAAATAGGCCATCACGGCCAGTGTGATCCAGACTAGAATAATCAACACAGCAACCAAATAATTTTGAGGTCGACGCTCCTGTTGATCTAGCCATTCTTCAGCTTGTTGTTCCGCATCTAAAATGACTTGTTGAGGTGTAAAACGAACAGCTAACCAAATGAGCATTGGTAAAATGATGGCATCGTCTACAAAGCCTAAAATAGGAATAAAATCTGGAATTAAGTCGATGGGACTAAATGCATAAGCCACCGCCACGACCGCAATCACTTTGGGTAACCACGGCATTTGAGGATGCCTTGATGCAAACCAAAGCATAATAATTTGTTTTTTTAGACGTTTTGCCCATTCTTTTATTGATTGTACCCAAGACATTTGGACAGACTCTGAACCTTTAGAGTTTTATAATAATCTATAAAATCTATCCTTAGCTTAAAAGCAACAGAAATGTCAGATGAGCTTCGTTTTAAGCCCATCATCTTGAACAATATATTTTAAATTTCCGTATATAAAACAAATCTATCTCCTCGGCAAAAACTCGCCAAAGTCAGGCCAGATTGTTTGGCTAATTGAATAGCCATGCTGGTCGGTGCTGAAATTGACGCCAGTAGACTTATATTCAGTTGAGCACATTTTCGTATTAGTTCATAACTTGCCCGACTGGTCATCACCACAAAACCTAAACTGGTGTCATAGTTTTCTTGCGCTAAATAGCCGAGTAATTTGTCTAGGGCATTATGTCGCCCTACATCTTCAAATAAAGCGACGATGTGACCATCAACCACCCACGCTGCGGCATGTGCGCCACCCGTTAAAGCGGTAATTTCTTGCTGGGCTTTTAAATGGGAAATGGCACTCGGAATTTGCTCAAGCCAAATTTTTGATGCATGTGTTGTAATTTTGGGAGCATCTAACTGAAACTGCTCTAAGCTTTCAATTCCACATAAACCACAGCCTGTACGGCCTACCATCATGCGGCGGTGTTCTTTTAAGGCAGCAAATGCTCTCGATGAAATGGTCATTTCTACCGTAATGCCCAGTTCATTTTGATGTACATCAAGTGCATATAGCTCTTTTAAGCTAGTTAAAATTCCTTCCGAGAGACTAAAACCTTTAGCAAATAATTCGACATCGGTCGGTGTCGCCATCATTACCGCATGCGAAATGCCGTTATACACCAAGGCAATTGGGTACTCTTGCACAATATGATCTAGAACATTTTCAGAGTCGGTTTTGTTAAACCGTTGAACTGGTAATGTTTCAACCCCATAAGAATGTGGTGTCAAAATTATTTCCTTTATTTCAAAATGGCGCTTGTTTAGAGCGCCATTTGTTTGGATGACATTTTTTAATATTGCCTTTGATTAAAGATTGCTTACTTTCTTATCAGCGTCTTCAGGCGCAACTGCCGTTGCCAAGTTAAAATGCTCCGGCACATTTCCGGGATGCAAAATCACAGGAACACTTTTTGAAGCAGGAATCTTGGCATATTTGTCATGACTGCTTAATGCCACCAAAGGATTGGTTTCCGGATAGTAAGCGGCTAAGCTGCCGCGTGGAATGTTGTACGGCACAATACGGAAACTATGCACGATACGCTTCACACCATCCGAGAAAACACTTTCAATATCGACCCATTGGTTTGCTTCAAAACCCGCTTCATCAATATCAGCTTGGTTCATAAACAACACACGGCGCTGACCGAACACCCCACGGTAACGATCATCTAGACCATATAGAGTAGTGTTGTATTGGTCATGAGAACGCGTGGTCATTAAGGTATAAACCTTACTTTCGGTATATGCGGCAGCGTACTGATTTTCTTTATCGGCATAGACTTCACTCAGCGGTGTAATCATAAACTGCGCTTTACCACTTTTTGTATTCCAGATGTGCTGATTGGCTGGATGTTCGAGGTGGAAGCCACCCGGTTTATAGACACGTAAATTAAAGTCATGGAACTCATCAAACACATCGGCAATTGAGTCACGAATACGGTCATAGCTTTCGATATACCATTTCCATTTAATCTGACTGTCTGGAAGCACTGCTTCGGCCATTCGGGCGACAATATCTGGTTCAGACAAAATATTGTCAGAAATTGGAGCGTTACGTCCTGCTGACAAATGAATATTACTCATCGAATCTTCGACTGAAATTGCCTGTGGGCCATGAAGCTGCTCATCAATTTCGGTACGCCCTAAACATGGCAAAATAAGAGCATCTTTACCACACACCAAATGGCTACGGTTTAACTTGGTTGCAACATGAACAGTTAAATTACACTTTCTAAGTGCTTCTTGGGTATACGGCGTATCTGGCGTTGCAACTGCAAAGTTCCCACCTAAACCAATAAAGACTTTGACCTCGCCTTCAGCCATGGCTTTAATGGTTTCAACGACACCATGTCCATTTTTTCTCGGTGATTTAATTCCAAATACGCGGTCAATGTTATCGAGTAATTTAGGGCTAGGCAGTTCATTAATACCCATGGTTCGGTCGCCTTGCACGTTACTGTGCCCACGAACCGGACAAAGCCCTGCACCAGGCCTACCAATTTGACCACGCGCCAACAATAAATTTGCCAGCATATGTACGTTAGCTGTGCCGTGGCGGTGTTGCGTGATACCCATTCCCCAACAAAAAATTGAACGCTCTGAATCTAAAAAGAGTTTGGCAAGTTTTTCTAAATGTTCAGGCGATAACCCTGAGTATTTATAAATATCTGCCCATTCAGTTCTTTCAATCTCAGCAATCATCTCATCAAAACCAACGGTATTCACCGCGATAAAGTTTCGGTCAAAAACACTCGGTTTACCTGAGGCAAATGCTTTTTTATCCCACTCATTTAAGTGCTTTAACATCCCTAACATGAGTGCATAGTCGCCCCCAATTTTAGGTTGGAAATAATAACGACTAATTGGCGTACTGCCGTTGGTCATCATTTCAAGCGGTGCTTGCGGGTCTTGGAAACGCTCAAGACCTCGCTCTTTAATTGGGTTAATCGCAATAATGTTGCCGCCACGTTTAGATACTTCACGCAAAGTACCTAACATACGTGGATGGTTGGTTCCGGGGTTATGACCAAAACTAAAAATAGCATCGGCTACGTCAAAGTCTTCTAGGGTGACTGTGCCTTTTCCTAAACCAATCGAGTCAAGTAAGCCAACACTTGTGGTTTCATGACACATGTTCGAGCAGTCTGGAAAGTTATTGGTACCAAAGCTTCTCACAAACAATTGATATAAAAATGCTGCTTCGTTACTGGCCCGGCCAGAGGTATAAAATGCCGCTTGGTCTGGGTTGTCTAGCGCATGTAAATGTTGAGCAATGAGTTTAAATGCATCGTCCCATGAAATAGGCACATATTTATCGGTTGCAGCATCATAGCGAACTGGGTCTGTTAAGCGGCCTAAGTCTTCGAGGAAAAAGTCACTTTGTTCTGATAACCAACTGACGGTATGCCCTGCGAAATATTCAGGAGTCACTGTTTTACTGGTTGCTTCAAAGGCAACTGCTTTTGCACCATTTTCACAGAAGTTAAAGGCATGAGCATCTTTCTTTTCTGGCCATGCACAGCCGGGACAGTCAAAACCTGTAGGTTGGTTAATGTTGAGTAAGGTAATTGAACCTTTACCTAAAATATCTTGTCGCTTTAAGTTTCGAGCAACACTTAGCAGTGCGCCCCACCCGCCAGCAGGATGAGTATATGGCTCAATTCGCGCAAAACCGTTATTTTCCTGTATGTGCTTTTGTTCTTCTGAATTATCCACTTTTTCATCCTCTTAATTCTTCTTAGGCATTCAACAGATCTAATAGAACCACAATTTAATTATGCTTATATCAAGAATCGCTGCTGTCTAGCTTGGGGGTAGAGTCCGCTTGGTATGTTATTCACCATATTTTAAAAAGCTGGCTCAACTGTTCTTATAATATGTGCCATATTTTTTACAATTACAATAATTCAAGCCAACCACGCTATTTATAGAAAAATATATAAAACAATGAGTTAAAAAGATAGAAACTCCGCCTTTTACAGATCAAAACATTATTAGTTTTCATTCTTAACAGAAGAGAAACTCTTTAAAATTGATGCTTACATGTCTTTATGTATGGTTTTTTGGGACTAAGCAGTATAAAACAATTAAAAATCTATCCACATTAGAGCACTTATGAAGGTTGTGATCGCCCCTGATTCATTTAAAGACAGCTTATCTGCTTTAAACGTAGCTCAGGCCATTGCCAAAGGATGGCAAGAAGTTTTTCCTCATGCAGAAACGATTTTATGCCCTATGGCCGATGGCGGCGAAGGAACCATTGAAGCTGTTTTAGAAGTCTGCGAGGGGCAATGGCGTGAAAAAACTGTGGTTGGGCCATTAAGTCAGCCTGTTCAGGCAAAATGGGGCTGGTTAGAAAAACAAAAAATCGCCATCATTGAAATGGCTCAAGCGAGCGGCATACAGTTAATCCCACCGTCAGAACGTGATGCCTGCCACAGCACAACGTTTGGAACAGGCCAACTCATTCTTGATGCTTTAGACGCAGGTGCAAAAGACATTATTTTAACTGTGGGCGGTAGTGCGACCAACGATGGCGGCACAGGATTACTGAGTGCTTTGGGTGCTGTTTTGCTCGATGCCAACCAAAAGGCTTTACCCGCAGGTGGTCTCGCTTTAAGCAACCTATCAAAAATTGATTTAACACACTTTGACACACGTATTCAGCACACGCGGTTTTTACTAGCTGCCGATGTGACCAATCCACTTTGCGGTCCAAACGGCGCATCACATATTTTTGGCCCACAAAAAGGGGCTTCTCCTGCTCAAGTACAACTGCTTGATGCAGCGCTTGCTCATTTTGCCGATGTCTCTGCGCAAATTTTAGGTTTCGACAAACGAAATGAAGCAGGTTCTGGTGCTGCTGGTGGTTTGGGCTTTGCAGCCAAAAGTTATTTAAATGCCGACTTTAAAGCTGGAGTTAAAGTCGTAGGTGAACTGAATCAACTTGAACATAAAATTGCTCATACAAATTGGGTTATTACAGGGGAAGGTAAATTTGACCAGCAAACACTAAGTGGTAAAACAGTTTTTGGGGTGAGTCAAATTGCTAAAGCACATAACGTTCCGGTCATTGTGATTGCAGGAACTTTAGGCCAAGGCTACCAAGAGCTTTATGAGCACGGCGTTACGGCTGCTTTCTCATTAGCAAATGGTCCCATCACATTAGAACAAGCCTGCGAACATGCAGCAGAACTCATTTATGAAAGAACAGTCGATATTGCGAGGTTAATTCAGTTTAGCCAAACCAGCTTGAAAGATAAAAAAGTTTAATCGGTTAACTTTAAAAGACTCTCTTTACAGCTTTCCAATATTTCATCGCTAAGGATTGATTGGTCTGGGCATGCGCGAGACAAGGCAATTGCCCCTACGGATTGAGCAAGAATATTAATAGCTTGCTTTCTCAACTCTGGCGCTTCCAAAGAAACTTGTTTTGCACGTTCATTCATAATGAACTGGATAAGTTGCTCAATGCCCTCTTCAAATTCGACTTTTACTTCGTCTGGCTGTCTTGCTGCATCACAAGATAAGGCTGTTAGTGTGCAGCCCAAATCTCGGTTATCTCGATGAGTTCGAGACACATAAAGCTGAATAAATTGAGCTAAATTTAAACCTTCTATTCTTTTTAAAACCTGCTCAAGCCCATGTTTAACAGTAATTGAGACAAGGTCTGTTTTCGAACTGAAATGTTTATAAAACCCACCATGAGTAAAGCCTGCGCTAGACATTAATTCAGCAATGCCGACACCATCGTAGCCTTTGTTACGAAACAGTTGAGTCGCCTTTTCAACAATTTTTTCTCGGTTTTCTTTTACCTGAGTTTTACTGACTTTCATGTTGGCCTACCCACTTTTACTCACCTTACTCGTCATAATTATACATTGATTATGATTGACATCAAAAATTATATATTTTAGATTATGATCATCATCTAAAAAATTAAAGCGTGGAGACATCACATGTCAGCTCAATCAAAAGTACTTATTACAGGAGCTTCGTCAGGAATTGGTTCTGTCTATGCAGACCGATTTGCTCAACGTGGCCATAACTTAATCTTGGTTGCACGAGACACAAACCGCCTAGATAAAATCTCAAAAGATCTTCAAAAAAAATACGGCGTACAAGTCGAGTTCATTCAAGCCGATCTATCAAACGATCAAGACATCAGTAAAATTGAAGATGTACTCAAAAACGATGCTGATATTGAAATTTTGGTAAATAACGCTGGCATTGCACTAAACGGAACCTTTTTAACTCAAGATATTAAAGATATTGAAAAACTCATTACTTTAAATATGACTGCAGTTGTTCGTTTGTCTCATGCAATTTCGCAATCACTTATACATAAAGGTAAAGGTGCCATTATTAATTTAGGCTCTGTGCTTGGATTAGCCCCTGAATTAGGTTCTACCATTTATGGTGCAAGTAAATCTTTCATCCAATTTTTTAGCCAAGGCTTATATTTAGAATTAAAAGATCATGGCGTGCATGTTCAAGCCGTATTGCCTTCTGCTACTAAAACCGAAATTTGGGAACGTTCTGGCATCGACTTAAGCCAAGTCCCACCATTAATGGATGTCAATGATTTGGTCGATGCGGCTCTGATTGGTTTTGACCGCAAAGAAACGATTACAATTCCTGTGCTGAAAGACGAAAATCAATGGAATAATTTTGAAAAATCACGTATCACATTACTACCAAACTTTTCTTCGGCTGATGTAGCCCAACGTTATAAAAACTAACGAGTACCGCTACCCAACTCTTAAGTAGGAAAATCTTATGAATGTTATTGATGCCATCCGTAACCGCCGCGCAGTTAAACGCTTCGACCCTGCTTTTCAACTTTCTGAAGATAACAAAAAGCAGTTATTACAAGAAGTTTTAGCCAATGCGCCAAGCGCTTTTAACTTACAACATTGGCGTCCAGTCATCATTGAAGATACTGAGTTAAGACAAAAAATTCGCACCATTGCTTGGGATCAACCACAAGTTACAGAGTCATCATTACTGATTGTGTTGTGTGCAAAAGTAAATACATGGGAAGTTGATGCTAAGCGTGTATGGGATGGAGCTTCTCCGGAAGTTCAAAATATTATGGTTGGCGCAATCGACCAATATTACCGTGACCGTCCGCAAACTCAACGTGACGAAGTTATGCGTAGTGCTGGTATTTTTGCTCAAACTTTAATGTTACTTGCTCAAGAGCATGGTTTAGACAGTTGCCCAATGGATGGTTTTGACTTTGATGCCATGGCAAAGCTGATTAACTTACCTGAAGATCATGTGGTGTGTTTAATGATTGCCGTTGGTAAGTCAGCATCTCAGCCTTACCCACGTGTGGGCAAACTTCCTTACGATGATGTCATTATTCAAAATACATTCTAAGTTTTTAGTCAGATTTTAGGCCCTCATGCTATTTATGGCATGAGGGCCTAACTGTTAATGACATTCTGTTTTGTAAAATCATTTTGCCTTTTGGGCATTTAACTTATTGGTTAAACGACGAACTAAAAGAAAAAATAAAGGCACAAAGAAAATAGAAAGTAGAGTTCCTGAAATCATACCGCCCGTTACGGCGATACCAATTTCTTTACGGCTTACAGCCCCTGCCCCTGTAGATACAACCAATGGTAGAACACCTGCAACAAAAGCCAGAGATGTCATAATAATTGGCCGTAATCGCTGACCCGCACCTTCAATAATGGCGTCCATTAATGCCTGACCAGCCTCCAATTTGGCTGCTGCAAATTCAACAATCAAAATAGCATTTTTGGCAGAAAGTCCAATGGTGGTAAGCATAGCGACCTGAAAGTAAATATCGTTCACAAAACCTGCCAGACTTGCAGCAACTACAGCGCCAATAAGACCTAAAGGAATAACCAACATGACAGAAACAGGAATAGACCAGCTTTCATAAAGTGCTGCCAAACATAAAAATATAAAGATGATTGAAGCCAAATATAACCAGATCGTTTGGCCACCCGCTAACTTCTCTTGATAAGACAATCCACTCCACTGAAGATTAAAACCTTGTTGCTGGTCAACTAACTGCTGCATTTTATCCATAGCCCCGCCAGAACTTTCACCTGTTGCAGCAGAGCCTTGAAGTTGGACGGCTGAAAGACCATTAAAGCGTTGCAGCATTTGAGGCCCCATTTGCCATTTCACAGAAGAGAAACTAGAAAATGGTGTCATTTGACCAGTAGCACCGCGAACATACCATTGCCCAATATCTTGAGGTAAGGAACGATAGATTGCCTCTCCTTGCAAATAAACTCGCTTAACACGTCCCTGATCTATGAAATCGTTAATATAAGATCCGCCCCACGCCGATGAGAGCGTATTACTAATATCTGCTTGGGCTAATCCAAGAGCACTGGCTTTTCTTTGATCGATATCGACTTGTAACTGGGCTTTATCTTCTAAGCTATTTAAACGTACTGCAGCTAGGCCAGAATCAGCATTTGCTGCTTTTAACACATTATTTTGTGCTGCGAGTAAAGCATCTCGTCCTTTATTCTCAGCATCTTGCAACCAAAATTCAAAGCCACTAGATTGCCCAAGGCCTCTTACAGCAGCGGGTGAAAGTACCTGAACACGTGCGTTACGCAGTGACTTAAAATGTGCATTTGCACGAGCAATCACAGCTTCGGCTGTATTTTCACTACCTTCTCGGTCATCCCAATGTTTGAGTCCGGCAAATGCCATTCCCACATTTTGCCCACTGCCTGCGTTATTTCTACCCATCACCATGAAAATCACATTGAGATTATCCTTTTCTTTCGTCAAGAAATAATCTGCGATCTGATTACCAACCCTTTCTGTTTCAGCTAGTGTCGTGCCTACAGGCGTACTAAATTGAACCATAACCGAGCCTTGGTCTTCTTGGGGTAAAAACCCCGTATTCATACGCGTATATTGCCAACCTAACAAAGCTGTAATACCCACGAATATGATCATAAATATTTTGGGCTTGCCTAAAACAGCAACTAGCTTTGTACGGTAGCCTGATTGACCTTGCTCTACTTTACGGTTGAACCAAGTAAAAAATTTTCTCTGTTTATGCTTTTCATTTGCAGGTTTGAGTAAGGTTGCACATAGCGCAGGTGAAAGTGTTAAAGCAACAATTGCAGAAAGTACCATAGCCGATACGAGCGTTACCGAGAACTGTCGATAAATAATCCCGACAGAACCACCAAAAAATGCCATAGGTAAAAATACCGCTGCGAGTACCATGGCAATACCCACGAGCGCACCCGATATCTCCTGCATTGAAATTAGGGTGGCTTGCCGAGCATCAACATTTTGCTCATGCATAACCCGCTCAACATTTTCTACAACGACAATCGCGTCATCTACCAGTAAACCAATTGCGAGTACCATCGCAAACAAAGTCAGTGTATTAATGCTATAGCCAAGTACGCTCAACACACCAAATGTTCCTAACAATACGACCGGAACTGCAATTGCCGGAATTAAAGTCGCACGCCAGCTCTGCAAAAATAAGAACATTACAATAATGACGAGAACAATCGCTTCAGCTAAAGTTTTAATCACCCCATTTACCGAAGCTTCTACAAATGGCGTACTGTCGCGTGGGTATGCAACTTTTAAACCCGCTGGCATAGAGGCAGTTAACCGTGTGACTTCAGCTTTAACTCGTTCAGCGGTTTCTAATGCATTGGCACCAGATGCAAGCTGAATAGACATACCTGAAGCTGGCCTTCCATTCAAACGTGTAGAAGTCTGATAACTCTCTGCACCACGCTCGACTCGGGCAACATCTTTAAGTAATACAACCGCACCATTGGTTTGTGTCCGCAAAATAATATTTTCAAATTGGCTCACGGTTTGTAACCGAGATAATGCTGTTACTGTTGCATTTAGAGCCTGCCCATCACGCGTGGGTAATGCGCCCAATTCTCCCGCTGTAATTTGAGTGTTTTGTGCTTCAATTGCAGTTCTAACATCTGATGGCATTAATCCATAACTGTTTAATTTATGAGGATCAAGCCAGATGCGCATTGCATATTGAGCACCAAATACGGTGATTTCACCCACTCCATCGACCCGACTTAATGGGTCTTGCAGTGTACTCACCATATAGTCAGATATGTCGACAGAAGATCTAGTCCCACTTTCATCGTAAAGCGCAAAGACCAGTAAACTATCGCCTTGTGACTTTGTCACAGTGATCCCTTGCTGCTGAACCTCTTGAGGCAATCGACTCAGCGCCTGATTCACAGCATTTTGCACCTGCACCTGAGCAGTGTCAGGATTGGTATTCTGATCAAAACTAAGACTTATCCTTGCTTGCCCCGCCGAACTACTACTCGATGAAAAATAAAGTAGACCATCAATCCCTTTAATTTGTTGCTCCAAAATCTGGGTAACACTGTCTTCAACAGTTTTGGCAGATGCTCCCGGATAATTTGCAGTAACATTTACACCCGGTGGTGCAATGTCAGGATATTGCTCAATGGGTAACGTTAAAATCGAAATCGTCCCCAATGCCATAATACAAATAGAGAGGACCCAAGCAAAAATAGGTCGTGCAATAAAAAAACTCGACAACATACGCAATCCTCAACTCATTGGGGTAGGTTCAATCGTCATGCCGGCACTTAAGCCTTGCAGACCCTCAACAATGACTTGATCTCCTGCTTTCAAGCCAGAGGTCACTAACCAACGATTATCAATTGCATCGCCTAGAGTAATTTTTCGTTGCTCGGCTTTATTCTCTTTTCCAACAATCCAAACAAGTGGATTTCCTTCTGCGTCTCGGAACAGCGCACCTTGAGGAATTAAGACGCTGTTAGGACGTGTTCCCGTTCCAAGTTTTGCCCGCACATACAGGCCGGGCAATAACGCATTATTGGGATTGGGAAATGCTGCACGTAAGGTGACACTTCCTGTCGCCTCATCTACAGCAACATCACTAAACTTAAAAGTCCCCTGTTCTGCATAGGCAGTGCCATTCTCAAGCTTCAACCGTACTGAAAGTTCAGTCGGTTTTATTCCATTTTCAGCAAGTTGTTTACGCAGTGCCATGTATTCATCACTCGACTGAGTCAAATCGACATACATGGGGTCCAGTTTTTGAATCGTTGCTAAAGGATCTGTTTGAGCAGAGGTGACTAAAGCCCCACGTGTAATGGATGAACGCCCTATTCGTCCTGAAATTGGCGCACTAACTTGTGTGTAACGTAAATTGGTTCGTGCTGTTTTCAGTACAGCTTCATTTACGGCAACAGTCGCTTTCGCTTGCTCATATGCACTTTGAGCATTATCAAGCTCTTGTTGACTCACCCCATTTACTTTAATTAATTCTTTATAACGCTCGGCTTGAAGGCGAGTCGAATTTACAGTGGCTTTTGCTAATGCAAGATTACCAGCGGCTTCATCCACACTATCCCGATAGAGTGATGAATCAATTTTATAAAGTGGCTGCCCTTTGTTTACTTGCGTGCCTTCCTTAAATAATTGCTCTATTACTACTCCATTGACTTGTGGACGGACCTGAGAAATTTCAGAGGCCACCGTTCTACCAGCCAATTGATAGGTAGATTCAATCGTCTCTGGTTTTATAGTGATCGTACCCACCTGCTGAATATTTTTAGGGGCAGGCTGATCAGAATCACATCCATTTAAAAAAACAAATAAAGGCAATAAATATATAAACTTACGGTAATTAAAACTTAGATCGAGCATATCTGGGACCCCAGACTTATAGACAATTTATTTACTTTACTGTAAAGTAAATAAATAAGATGTGCAAGAAAACCGATATGTTAAAAAAATCTCCAGGTCGTCCCTCTCGAATTCGCCCTACTATCATTGCTGCAGCACGCGAACTATTTCTAGAGCATGGATTAGAAGTCCGTTTAGAGGCTGTTGCCACGAAAGCCGGTACAAATCGACAAACTTTATATAACCACTTCCCGACCAAGACAGCGTTACTCATTGAAGTCTTTGATCATTTAAAAGCAGAAATGGAAGCACCTTTCATTGAGCAGCATGAATTGAAAAATAAGCGTCTAGATCAATTATTGTTAGAAATTGGACAGTCTGTACAAAATCATTTTTATCATATTGACGTCATTCGCCTGCAAAGATTGCTGATTATTGCCTTAGTTGAAATGAAAGAAATTCTTCCTAAAATTCAGCAACGTACTCAAGGGAATATTAAAAGATCTTTAACCGATATTCTTGCAACTGCACACAATGCTGGTATTGTTAAAATTGATCAGCCAGAGGAAGCAACAAAGGCTTTCCTCGGTGCGGTAATGGGCTATACCTATCCCGCTACGTTGATTAGTGGAAACATTCCAACTCCAGAAGAACTAAAACAGTTAAATGAAGAAGTGTGTCGTACCTTTTTAAAAGCATGGCAATATAAAGAATAGCCCCACAACAAAAGCCCTTGTTATAAAAGGGCTTTTTAAATTAGACATTTAAACATCGTATCAATTACTAATAGCTTGAAGAAACATCTGGCAAACTCACTTAAGCAGATTTAACAGGAATATTTTCATGCTTCATTCATCCTATTTAAACTGCTTCAAAAAACATTCTAATATCATCTCTCTATCCCCTACCTGACCCGAGCTTAAAAGCTGAATAATGGTTCCCTCAATCATATATAAAAATAATTTGGCGTCCTGAAAGGAAGCATCTTTTTTTAGTTTTATTAACTGACTATAGATTTCATTAAGCAACCATGTTCTATATCTCATTGCGGTGATATAGGCTTTTGGATAGGTCAGTTTGATTTCAAAAATTGCTTTAAATAATAGATAGTAAAGCCCCTCCAAATCGGTGTGTAAGACATAAAGTTTCTTAAGTTTATCCACCACACTTGTTTGACTGGTGTACTCAACCATTGAAACTACTTTTTCTTTTAAACGTTCTTTTTGCACGATCATGCAGATTTCAATGAACCGTTCTTTAGAGTGAAAGTAATGATAAAAAGTCGCTTTTGGAATTTGAGACTCTTTCACAATTCTGTCGACTCCAACCGTATGAAATCCGTGATGGTGAAACAGATCAATTGATTTATTTACGACTAGTATGGCACGTGGGGAGATCACTAAATGTGGCATAGTTTTACCGTTATAAAATTATCGTTGTAGATAAATGAGATACTTTTTTGGGAGAAAAAAAGGCATAGCAAAGCCATAAAGACTGTGCGTGGCACATCTCAAGTTTTATTGTTGATTAAGTTTTTTGGTCGCGACGAATTAAAGCCTGAAAAGCCCAATGGCCATCAAACTGCTTTAAAAGTTTAAGTTGTATCGATATAGACTTTGGCAAAGGCTGCCAAGAAATAGTGGATGTGCAAAGCCAACTCCTTTTTATTGGGAGTTCTGCCAGACATTTATAGAATTATGGTGGCAGAACGAAAGGGGGTTAGCAGACTGGCTCAAGACCCAGCACACCCGAAGGTGTCCCCCTTCCGTCCTACCGCTACAAAAAGGGAGACGAACGGGTCTACATCAAAAAAATGAATTTTTTCAATGTTCTTGAGCACGGTCTGCTAAAACCGGCTGGCAATGTGGCCAGCAGGCAAAGAATAGTGCCCTGTCCTATTACAGTCAAGCACACAAAATGACATTTGTTTTAATTTAGATCATTAAAAAGTAAGGATAAATAATGAGATGATTATTGTTAAATTGGGGTTTATAAAAAGTGGTATAAATTTAGACATCCAACTTAGTTTAAGAAAAAATAGGAACTTTAAAATGAAAACAATAAATCATCTTCTTAATATTTTAGTTAACATCCTATTAATTCTACTAACTTATTTTTATCTTAAAATTCATTACTATTACTATAACCTAAACAAATAGAACTGGTATGAAGATAGATATATTTTATCCTTACTCTTTATATCAACAATTTTCTTCATATCTATCACATCATTATTCTTATATAGCATTTACAAGATAAAAAAATATAAATACATTAGATGCACCACATATATCATTTACTTTTTATCAATGACGACTATTTTTATTCTATATCTACCAAAAGAATATATTTGAATAAAAAATAAGTTTTCCGTTATTAATGTAGGTGGTAAAACTTTACCATTTCATAATTTATTCTGGATGTATGAAAGCCTGATTATCTTTAAATATAGGATTCTTAAATGTTAAATACAATTTTATTTAGTATTATATTGGGAATATTCACTTCTATAGTCTCAATTTTTCTTACAGAAAAAATAACAAATATATTTTTTAATAAAAAAGAATTTTCTGAAAATTACATAATGTTTTCAAAAGTCTTCTATACTTTTTTGTTTATGATTTTTTCAATCTTTTTCTCTATACTCATAGGAAAAGGTTACCCTCTTTATTTTGAAGAAAGCTTAAGGCATGTTTTTGTAAAAGGGTACTTTTCAGCCTATTTTATAATTTTTATCATTTTTGTTTTCCAAAAGAATACTTAATATTTTCTGATACATATTTTTTAGTAAAAAATAAATTAGCAGCAAATAATAAAGTATAAATTATTTTATTTGATTCCAGATTTAAAAATAGATACTCAATAGACTAATAAATACTGCCTCATTAGATAGCGAGGCAGTATTTGGATATAGGATCTATTTTAAATAGGTGTGCCACAAATATCTGTGGTGCCTGTTGGATAAGTAAATTGTAGTTTTGAATGATCAGAAACTATTTCATATGATATTTCTTTACCAAGGGCACTAGAGTTAGAAGCATAAAATCCCTCTTCAATTGCAATAGCAAACTTCATTTTGCTTAATGGAGTTGTATAACTCCATGTGTATCCCCTATCTACACCATTTACAATATAACCAATTTTCTTGCTGATTTGATTGTAATAAATTCCCACTCTAACTGTTTCATTTGCTAAAACTTCTTTTTGTGTCTGATTTGGGGTTATGTTTCCAGAAATAGAACTCATGAACAAATTTTGCTGTGAACCATACGCACTTCCAAAACTTGGTGCGGCAAAAACAATACCGTCATAATTACTTGTTCCTGTGATAAATCCTGAAGCTAGTTCATTTGAGTTTAGATTTATTGGTTTCTTGAAAATATATTCAAAAGCAATCACATTAGACTGAGCAATATTGGTATCAGTTTTAGTTTTTATCAGTGTTCCTATGTTTATATTAGCCAAAGCCTTAGTTAACACTTTCTGACCAGTTATTGTTATATAGTTGCTTGGATTTGGTGTCCCTTCTGGTGTTTGTGAAGCGCTTGGATCAATCTCTAGATCACCAATTTTACATTCAGCCCAGCTCTGTACACTGACAATTAATAAGCTAAGAATCAATATATTTTTTTTCATTATTTCACCTTAATTTTATTGTGATTTTTGATTGTATGGTAAAAATTTAAGCTTTAAAAATTTTTCAGATAAAGAGACAATAGATTAAACTCTATAGTAATTTATTAGATAGATGTTGTTCTAAAATCAAAATAATAGGTATTAAATGAAAATAAAATCACTTAACAATCCTCAGCAATATTTATGAATGAAACTAAAATCTACTAAAACTATATCTGCAACTCTTCCAATACTATTTTTAATGTTTTAATTGCTGAAGTTCTAAAGGTAGTATTACCGTCCATATGCTTATTTTTATCTGTCCAAGCTATTGCAGCAAGGCATTGAATACCGACATAGCATAAAAATTCCCTTTGAGGAACTTTTTCCTCATAAGTCATTTCCCAACCTCGTATAAATGAATTTCTTAATTCTAAATCAGAGAAATCTATATCTAACCAAACAATCTTTGCTAAATCATAAACAGCATCACCAATACGAGCCGCTTCATAATCTAAAACACCAGAGATTTCATTACAGCTAGTTGCAAGAAGGTTTCGACCAATATAATCACAATGCAAAAGACTAAATTGGGTTGGTTCCCGCAAGTCTTTACAATATAAAAGTAACTCACTCAACTCATAACTAAATTCTTTGTAGTCGGCTTTAGTTGGATCAATACGTGACATCCATTTTGTTGTCATTAATTTTAGATGCTCATTCCATAAAGTTGGATCTTTTGAAGAGTCATCTCGCCCCTTCCAGAATTTCATCTCAAATAAACGAGAAGAACTAATAGCTCGATGAAAACGTCCTAAAGATGCGCCTGCCTCTTTTAGTAAGGATAATTTTTCTGTTCTCGAACAATTTTTTAAAATGTTATTTACTGGCTGCCCTTCTAAAGCACTCATTACAACAACAAAATAATTTTCCCATTCAAATTGATTTAATAGTCGCGGTGCCAATGAAAATACTCTAAGCTCGTCCAATATTTCACAATATCTTTCATGTTCCATTTTACGTGTATACATTTTTACAAAGACATATCCTTGAGTAGTTTGTGCTTTGTATACAGTAGCCCCTTCTCTATCAGCAACTAAACTCAATGTCTCGGCTTGAATTCGGCTGAGTAAGCCATCTAAATTGTGCATAATATTTTATTAAATATATAAAGTTATAATCTCTATTCATTATATGATAAAGAATATATAAGAGGACCTGTTTTATAAGGACTATTAGAACTTCCAAAGCTCTAAATAAAAAAGCTAAGCCCCGATTACCGAGACTTAGCTTTTAAAAATAATTTTAAATTAAAAATTACTTATTTGATGTCTGCAAATTCAGAAACAGGTTTGTTCACTTCAACTTTTGTGCCACCGAATTTTTCGCTTACAAACTTTTGAACTTTAGGTAAGTGGTAAAGTTCACCAAGTTTTGTATAGATCGGGTCGTTTTTGTTCGCTTCAGCAACACCCAACAAATTCACATAAAGCTTTGTAGACTGGTCAATAGGCTCACGGAAGATAGAATCTTTCATTACATTGAGACCACCCTCAAGTGCCAATGTATTACCTAACACAATCGCGTCTACATCGTTTTTAACACGAACGGCTGTAGTCATTTGAATTGGTTTTAATTGTAAGTTTTTAGGGTTTTCAACGACGTCATTGGTCGTCCCTTTTACAGGGTCAAAGTCTGGTTTGAGTTTAATCAGTTTAGCAGACTGTAATAATGTTAAAGCGCGCGCTTCATTGGCAGTATCGTTTGGAATCGCGATAGTTGCGCCTTGTGGGAACTCTTCAACAGATTTAACTTTATTTGCATAAATACCCATTGGCTCTAGATAAGTTGTCGCAACAGCAGCAACTTTAGCTGTATTTGAAGAGTTATAAGCTGCCAAATAGTTAAATGACTGGAACGCATTTACGTCTTGTTCGCCACTTGCTACAGATGTATTCAATACAACATAGTCAGTCAGGTTAGTCACTTCGAGTTTAATGCCCGCTTGAGCAGTTTCAGGAAGTGTTGCAACGTATTTCCATACGTCAGTGTCTGAACCTGTTGAAACCAGTTTAATAGTTCGAACTGACTCAGTTTTGTCTTTAGCTGATGCTGTATTTTCAGTTTTTGCAGGTTCTTTATTACATGCAGTCAGTGTTAGAACAGATGCGCTGAACAGAACACTAAATAATTTTTTCATAGATACATCCTAAAATAGGAAACGCCTATCTTACAAAAGAGTCAGGCATTGCCAACCAATGGGTCAAAATACAATTTTGGGGCGGAAATGATTTCCAGATATCGGGTTTAGAAAACTGAATTCAGCATCATTCCTTCCTTGAACTTGCTCGCTGAACAATAGAATTATGTTTTGAAACAGTTTCTAAATATTGGCTCATCATATATCAATAAATGAATATTCTACAAATAACTTGTTCAATTCTGATATATAGAAGCTTAATTGGTAAGATATTGAAAATAAAAAATATATTATATAAATATAGTAATTTTGATTAAAATATATACTTATTTGATTTATATGAAATTTTCAGGATTTATTAGCAGTATTTAAGCTAAATCTTACTGTAATGTAGACACTAGGTATAAAAAAAGCCCTTGTCATTAACAATGGCTTTTTAAGAATCTGGCGGAAGCGGTGAGATTCGAACTCGCGAAATTACTTTTGAATAGATTCTATTAAAATCCAGCCTAATAACTATTAATTAATCCCCAAAAATATTTTATAAAAACTATAAAATTGTAATAAAACATACACATTAAATTTAATAAAGAGCCCACTTTAAGGTGGGCCTTTATTACTTCTTTTTCTTTGCGCTGATCAAGAAGATTAATATAAAAAACAATAATCGAATTACAATATTAAATTACACCTCCTTACAAAAAATTAAAAAACAAAGGTACTTAATAAATCCACTGCAAAATTCTTATTATTAAGAGATTTACTATCTTTCCCTTAAAGCTTCTTTTGCTTTATTAAAAGGTTTAATCAAATAATCTAATATAGTTTTTTCCCCTGTTTTAATATCTACAGTAGCTACCATACCCGGTGTAATATTAAAGGATTTTCCATTTTTATTAGTTAATTTATCTGAATCTGTACGAATATAGACTCTATAGTAAAACTGATCCTGTTTAACTTCATCACGTAAAGTATCTGGTGAAATAACTGTAACTGTCCCCTTTAAGCCGCCATAAATAGAATAATCATAAGCAGTGATTTTAACTAAGGCTTCTTGACCTGGTCGAATAAATGCAATATCTCTTGGCGATATACGAGCTTCAACTAGAAGTTTTTCATCTAAAGGTACAATTGTCATTAATTTCCCATTTTGAGAGATAACCCCTCCTATAGTCATAACATCAATTTCTTTAACAATTCCACGAACTGGTGATTTAAAAATTGCTCGTTTAAGCGTATCAGATTTACCTTTTACGATTTGGGATTGGGTTTCCACATCAGTATTTGCTTTTGCTAATTCTTCACGAGATTTAACTAAATATTGATTTTGAATATCATTCATTTGGTTTATTAAGTCCGTTGCTTGTCGTTTCAAACGTAATACTTCAACGTCACTGGCAGCCCCTTTAGCAACAAGCGGTTCAGTCATTGCCAATTCTTGTTGTACTAAAACTAAAGCTTTTTTTAATCCAGCTAATGACTCTTCTAAATTTGAACGTCGAGAGTGATAAAGGGCCGTTTCCTCACTCACAAGTGATTGAACTTCTAATACTTCTTTTGGAAATACTAAAGCTGTTCCATTTACTTCAGCATTTAAACGTGCAGCGGTTGCTTTAGAAGAAAGAAGCAATGATTTTGTCTCACCAACATTTGATGCAAATCGAGTTGGATCAAGTTGTGCAAGATTTTGCCCCTTTTCAACAATTTCGCCTTCTTTGACATTAAGTTTAGTCAGAATCCCACCTTCTAAAGATTGAATAGTTTGTTCTTTTGATGAAGGAATAACTTTTCCAGTGCCTGTAGAGACCTCTTCTAGTTTAAATAACCAAGCCCACATTAGTAGAAATAGAACTCCAAAACAGATAATCCATATAAATAGACTAACTTTAGGTAAGGGTTGTCCTAATTGTTTATTCTTATTAGGAAGGGAAAAATTTAACTGTTTATAACTCATGATTTGGCTCCTATTTGTTGCTTAGGTTGAGATAATTTCAAAACCTGCTCTTTAGGACCATCCATTACAATTTTTCCATTATTAATAACAATTACACGGTCAACTAATTCCAATATTGCCTGTCGATGAGTAGCAACAATTAGTGTTTTATTGCCTAACCAACTCTGAAGTTGTTCAATAAATTGCTTTTCTGAAACATCATCAAGAGCAGCTGTAGGTTCATCTAGTAATAAGATATTAGGCTTTCTAATCAACAGCCGAGCCAGTAATAAAGCTTGTTTTTGTCCACCAGAGAGACCAACTCCACCCTCTAAAATTTGATAATCTAAACCTTCCTTTTTCTCTTGTAGAAAATCTAATGCTCCTGAGAGATTTAATGCTTTTAAAATATCTAAATCAGTAGCTAGTGGCGCTCCTAATTTTAAGTTCTCTCGAATTGAGCCAAAGAATAAATGAGAATTTTGGTTCAAAAGACCTACGTCTCGACGTATATCTAATGGATCAATTAAACCTAAAACAATATCATCAAGCTTAATCTGACCTTGTAGAGGCTCTTGCATACCAGCTAATAACTGTAATAAAGAGGATTTTCCTGCACCATTACGTCCTAAAATTGCAATCTTCTCCCCAGCTTTAATAGTAAGCTTCGGAATTACTAATATTGGTTTTCCATCAGTTTGGCTATATCTAAATTCAACCTGATTTAATTCATAATTTCCGAATAATGCAGGCCTCTGAATGAGATGTGTGTGAGGAGGTTGATCAACTGGCTTTTTCATAAGTTCATCTAAACCAGTTTTAGCAACTTTAGCTTGCTGTAAACGCCCTAATACCCCCGAGATTTGTGCAATAGGCCCTAACATTCTAGATGAAAGAATTGAACAAGCTACCAACGCACCAGTTGTCATTTCGCCTTTCATAACAGTAAAACAACCGACAAGTACAACAATTGCAAAAGCTAAACCTTGTATTTTTTGAGTCCATGCCATCATAATGCCAACTAACTTACGTTGGCGCATTGAAATATCAGCTGCAACCTCATTCATATGATTCCATTGATTTTGAAATCGTGATTCAGCCCGTAATAACTTTATATCTTCAATTCCTTGAACAGATTCAACCAACAAAGCATTTCGTATTGCACTTTCTCGCATTCCTTCTGAAGCTAATTTCGCCAATGGTTTTTGAATTAAAATACCAGGAATAATCATGAGTGGGACTACAACTAACATTACCCAAAACAAGTTCCCGCCAATCAACCAAAAAATAATAAGAAACAAGAAGAAAAATGGTAAATCAGCAATTGCTGATATTGTTGTTGATGTTACTAAGTCTCTAACACCTTCTAACTCTCTAATTTGTGAAATGAACGTGCCTGTTGATTTAGAACGCTCTTTATTTTTTATTCTTAACGCATGTCCAAATACCAAATCTGAAATACTTAAATCAGCGCGTTTTCCTAAAATATCAGATAAATAAATACGAGCTACACGCAAACTAAATTCAAATATCGCTGCTATCAATACTCCTCCTGCTAATACCCACAAGGTTGGTACAGATTGAGCAGGAATAACTCGGTCATACACATTCATAGAAAAAACTATAGTTGCTAATGCCAAAATATTTGCAACCAAAGAAGCAAACATAATATCTATATATCTTTTCCAGTCACGTAAAATGATTGCCCAGAACCAGCTTGCTTCATATGGTTTTATATATTCATCGATACGGGCATCTGGCACAGATTTTTCGGGTCGTAAAATATAAATATTAATTACATGCGATTTAAGAACATCCAATGTAAATACTTGCGCTAAACCTTGATCTCCACTTAACTGAACACTTAAATTTTGATTCGCATCAATTTTATCTAGTACACCCACTTGGCCATCTTTCATTTCAACAATAACAGGCAAATGCCATGGGCTAATTTCGTCTAAGTTTAACTGGGCCTTACGATAATTCATTCCAATTTGGCGTGACGCCAATATTAAAATTTCATCTATTGTTTGGTTCTGATGCCAGTCAAATTGAAGTCTGAGCTTCTCTTCCGATGGATCAATAAGATAATGTTTGGCAACAACTAAAATGGCTTGAAGCCATGGCTGATAATTAATTACATTGCTCATGGCTGAATTTGGAATCCTTGAATAGATGTATTATTTAAACGATATAAATCTCGAGAACGACCAGTTATTTTAATGAATTGTACTAAGTCGGAATAAATATCATATCGAGCAGTCTCTATTTCTTGAGCTACGCTATGAATAGCTTGTTCAGCATTTAAAAGATCAACAACGGATCGTGTACCTAACTTATATTGCTCTTGATATAGCTCTTTTGTACGAATCGTAGAATTTTGGCGTTCTCTAAGAACCTGAATTTGTCTCTGTTTATTTTCTATTTCTTGACGAATAAGCTGTACTTGATCTGATACATCTAAATATACGGAGTCTAACTCTGCTTTTGCCGCTTCTTCAGCATAACTTGCAGCGCGCTCCTTGGAACGTGTAGCCCCACCTTGAAAAAAATCACTCGTTGTTTCTAGCATTATAGAATTATAAAAACCATCATCTTTATTATTATTTGGATTTCTACCATTTAATGCCTGACTTAAACTTCCCTTAATATTTATAGTAGGATAATTACTTAACTTCGTTTGTTCTTTTCTATATTTAGCAACTTGTATTGCAGCTTGTGCAGCCATCATTTCTGGAATTAATGTAAATTCTGTTTCATCATAAAGACCTGCATTTTTCACTAGATATTCAGGAATATTTATTTCTAAATTTGAAACGTTATATCCCAATAAATTACGTAATTTTTGTTGATACTGTTTAAGTTGAGTTTCTTGAACAATTTTATTCGACTCAGCAGCTTCTAAGTTCGACTGTGCTTGTACAGGATCTGCTTGACTACTAATACCCGCATTTGCACGTAGATTTGCAATTTCAGCAATACGTGCTATACCATTAATTTGTTGATCCGCTATACGTAAAATTTCTTGATAGCGTTTAATATTAACAATGGCATTTGCTGTTTGATAAGCAATATCATCAATATTTGCCAAAGTGTTTGCTTGTTCTTGAATTAATTTAGCTTTTTCAATATCAACAGAGCTTTTAACTTTTCCAAAATCATATAACATTTGAGATGCTGAAATCGTAAAAAGTTGTCTTCCTCGCTCTCCTGAAGTTAAATCAGCTGTAGTAATTCCACCCGATATTTGAGGATAATATGCAGCTCTAGCCACATCAATACTCGCGCTTTGTCCAGCGATAGTAGATATGCTCTGAGTAATTTCTGGACGATGCTGTAAAGCTTGATGTATGGCCTTAGTAAAATCCAGCTCTTGTTGTTCCCATCTTAAATTTTCACTTGGAATTTCTCTCATGAAATTCTTCTCTGATATATTTGAAGAAGTCACTAATGGTAAAGCCTCGAGACTTGATCTTTCTTCTAAGCTAAAATCACTCAACTTTTGAATACTTACTTTTAGAAAATCATTTTCTGTTTCTTTTATAGAATATTGGCTCAAATGATTTTTCGCAGCATTCAAATAACTCTTAAATGTATCTGCATGAGTATCTACTATAAATAAAAAGAAAGGAGAAAATAAAATCCACCCTAATCTTGATTTCATTAGTGCCATTTTAGAAAACTATATTAAATCCATCGATTATGGATTATTAAATTAAAGAATCTTCAAATAAATAATCTTTTAATCAACATAAAATAGAAAAAAAAAGGTTATAGATCTATGACCTATAACCTTTTCATTAATTAACCAATAATAATCTGATTATTATTGAGTAAATCTTGTAGGGTTAAGCCAGCTTGATTCTCAATAATTAATAGATCAGACATATTATGTGTCCCAGCATTACCATCACGGTCTACCTGAACTGTGGCATTACCATTACCATCATCGACAACAGTTATATAATCACCTAAATTACTTTTATCTGCTAATAAACCCTCAAAAAAATCTGAACCAAATTCAATTTTGTCATTAGCTTCGTAATCTACCCAAGTGTCAGTACCATTCCCTCCAGTAGCATCTGCTGCATTTAATAAATCATATATAATGGTATCATCACCTCGACCAGTCGAAATAATGTCATTTCCTGAACCACCATAAATAACGTCATTACCTGCACCAGCAATGATAATGTCATTTCCAGCACCACCATAAATCGTGTCATTCCCTCCTTTAGTCGCTGGATCAGCAGCATCAGCAGCAATAAAATCGCGGAAATTCTCTTTTATATAGTCATAGATATCTTGCTGGCTTGGTTCAGCACCATTAGTAACTTCAGCTTTTAAATATGCGATTAATTTTGAATAACCCGAATATTTAGGATACTGAAGAGGATCATATCCGGTCCATGTCAACTGATCCGTATTTATAGCATCACCGAATAAAATATCATCTCCAGCACCTCCTTTAACTGTATCACCGCCAACATCAGCAGGTGTAAAGTTTTCGGAGCCACCTATTAAATAAGCTATCAGTTTATCTGCATCAGCAATAGCTTTGGCTTCACCATGGTTAGTACCACTCCAATCCCCTGGAAGTTTATTTCCATTGACATCGGTATTATCATAACGAGAGACTGTAGCATCACTAATTGAACTACTCACACCTACTGCGAAAACTTTACTCTGCTCCGCTAATGGAGCAAATGCGTTGTCCAAAGTTGATTGAGAACTGTTTGGTTCTCCATCTGTAAGATAATAAGTTTGATTTTCAAAATCAGCAGTAGAGATATCGTCAAACCAATCTACAGCTTTATTAAATCCTTGTTCTGGATAGGTACCACCGCCAGCTTTTAAGCTATCAAGATAAGTGAATATTTCATTAATATTATCTTTACTTACATTTAGGAAAACTTGGTTATAACCATTTCCAACACTACCATTTGCTGAGAATGAAGCGATTTGTAGATTAATCACGCCATCATGATCAGCCATTTGCTGAATAAAGGCTTTAAGACCTTTAATCGCAATTGCTAAGCGAGATTCACCAGCTGGTGGATTACCCGTACCATTCATTGCATATAACATACTGCCTGATAGATCTAAAACGATAGAAATATTATAGTCTTGACCAGCAACGAAATTAGTTTTTAATCCGCCAACATCACCCGCTAATAAATCATCTCCAGATGTACCTGTTACAGAATTCTCACCATTGGTTACTCCAGTAGATGAATCACCTTTAACAACTGGCTCAACTATTTCAGAATCTTGAGCATTCAACACATGACCATTACGATCATTAGTTTCCGCAACTACAGAAATTTGTGATCCGTCTGATGCTGGTATAATCCCATCTGTAGACGTCAAATCATATTGATAATGACCATCTGCGTCTGTTTGGACAGGTCGTTGAATCTGGATAGGTTCACCATTTTCATTATAGCCAGTAATAGTTAATACTACTTCTGTATTTGGCGCTACATCCGTCGTTGTTCCTGAAATATGTCCATTAGGATCGATATCAACAGTGATCGCACCTGCTACAAGGTCAAGACCCGGATCTGCCGGTGTATTCGGATCGTTATCATTGTCACCTTGCGGTGCCAAAGTATCGGTCGCACTTACATCCTTGCCATTCAGCCCTTTCGTAACTGCCTGTACATCAACCGATGAACCATCTGCAATACCATCACCTGCTACTAACTGGTAATTATATTTACCATCAGCATCTGTTTGAACAGTACGGGTAATCTCAACATCTGCGCCTGTTGCATCTTTACCTTTAATGGTAAGTACAACATTGCTGTTCGGTGCTACATCAACTGTAGTACCGCTGATCTGACCTGTGCCCGAGTCTGCAATATCAACAGTAATGCTACCGTCTGCCACACCTGCACTATTGTCCGTGTCAGTCACAGG
The DNA here is from genome assembly GCF_000588535.1 of Acinetobacter sp. 742879. Taxonomy (NCBI): domain Bacteria; kingdom Pseudomonadati; phylum Pseudomonadota; class Gammaproteobacteria; order Moraxellales; family Moraxellaceae; genus Acinetobacter; species Acinetobacter sp. 742879. The sequence continues at coordinate 268,224 of NZ_JFYC01000004.1, forward strand.
TTTACCATTGTTATCAGTCGCTTTCGCTTCTGCTTCAATCGGTGCATTCGGGTTAATGGTCGCTGGAAGATCAGCAGTGTAGGTACCGTCCGGCTGAACCGTTGCCTGAACCTGTTCCGTTACAGGCTTACCTTGTGAATCTGTACCTGTTACTGTAATTGTCACTGGACTACCTGCAGGAACATCTGTAGTCGTACCTGTTAACTTATTCGTCGCTGGATCGATATCAAC